>DASXOZ010000001.1 GCA_036493895.1 Candidatus Binatia bacterium
GCGCCGCGCCGAAGACGCACGGCCGCAAAGCCCGAAGCCGCAGCGCCGGCTGAACCGGCCGCCGGAGCGAAGACGCCCAGCCTTCAACTTTCGAAACGAGAAGCTGCGAGCCGAGCGCGCAGGCTAGCTCCGGCCGAAGCCGCCGCTGATGCTGATGGCCTGGCCGGTGATCCACGATGCGCGGTCGGAGGCCAGGAACGTGATCATCGGCGCGATGTCTTCGGGTTGGCCGAGGCGGCCGAGCGGATAGAAGCGTACGGCCTGCTTTTCCATTTCGTCGTCGATGTACGCGGTCATCGGCGTGCGCGTGACGCCCGGGCAGACGGCATTGACGTTGACGTGGTAGCGGCCGAGCTCGGCCGCCAGCCCGCGCGTGAGCGCGATCACTCCGCCTTTGGTCGCGCCGTAGACGACCATGCGCTTCTCGTTGGCCTTGCCGGCTTCGGAAGCGATCGAGACGATCTTTCCCGATGCGCGGGCGATCATGTGGTCGGTGACCGCATGGCAGCAGTGAATGACGCCGAGAAGGTTGATCGCGACGAGATCGTTCCAGTCGTCGGGGCCGTTCTCCACGAAGAACGTCGCCGGGCCGCCGATTCCGGCCGAGTTGACGAGGATGTCCAGGGCCCCGAAGCGCGAGATCGTGCGGGCCACTGCAGCCTCGCATTCCTGCACGCGGCGCACGTCCAGGCGCACGGCGTCGACCTCGGCGCCGGCCTTGTGAAGCTCTGCGAGCGTCGAGGCGAGCGCGTCATCGTTGACGTCGGCGATCATTACCGCGACGCCTTCGGCGGCCAGGGTCCTGGCCGTTTCCCGGCCGAGACCGGAGGCTCCGCCGGTGATCAGTGCGCTTTTTCCGCGTAGGCCGAGATCCATGATCGTTGCTCCGTAGGTTGGCGTTCAGACGTCCGCCGAAAGATGCCCGGGGTCTCAAGCGAAAGGGCGCCTTCCTTGCGGAAGACGCCCTTTCTTTTGAACGACGTCCTGGTCTTCGTCGCTACTCGACCGGCGGTGCCGGTGGAGTAGGCGGAGGCGCGGGACAGTTGAAGTTCACGGACAGGCCGACCGACCACATCAAGGCACGCAGCGCGTCGGTCGAGTTGATCACGTTGTTGCCGGTGATGTCGCAGATCGACAGGTCGCACGGCACGTTGCTCACGCTGGCGTTCAGGATGTACTGCGCGTCGATGATGGTGACGGCACCGTCGTCGTTGGTGTCGCCGCAGCCGACCAGCAGGCAGGCCGAGTTGCAGAAGTCGCCGTCATCGTAGACGTCGTTGCCGTCGTCGCAGGTCTCCTTCGGCTCGAGGAAGCCGTTGCCGCAGGTGGTGCTCAGATCGGGGCACTGGAGCGCGACGGGCAGGCCGACCGCGTGCTGCAGCAGGCGCAGCGCATCGGAAGCACGGACTTTCAGGTCGCCGTTGACGTCGCAGACCAGCAGCGAGCAGTGCTCGAGGCCGACCGAGGCGCGCAGCACGTAGAGCGCGTCGACGATGTTGACGAGGCCGTCGTTGTTGGTGTCGCCGCAGGGAACCTCGGTGCAGTTGTTGCGGCAGAAGTCGCCGTCCTGGTAGAGCGTGTTGCCGTCGTCGCACTCTTCCTCGACGTTGAGAAAGCCGTTGCCGCACTTGGTGCTGCACGGGAACACGAGGTCGAGGAAACGGAAGATGTCGTGATGGTGCGTGTCGAACATGCACTCGGTCAGCGCCGGCAGCGGGAAGATCGACCCGTCATCCGGGAACGGGCACTGCCACGGGAAGCCGAGACGCTCCAGGTTGATGGTCGGGCACGAGTTCGGAAGCGTGCGCAGGATCTGGTTGTGGGCCTGGATCACGTTGTTGTCGGTGATCGCGCGCCCTGTCTGCGGGTCCTCGGGATCGACTTCGCGGCGGCAGTCGACTTTCGGCGGAAGGTCGAGGTTGCGCGAGGCCTGGGCGAGCAGGCAGTGGCCGCGGGTGTCGAACTCGGTGCTCGTCATCGTCGACGACAGCCGCGCGAGCGAATCCTGGCACACGGTTTCCGGCGGAGTCAGGTCGTCCGGGAACGGCCGCGGATGCTCGGTGTTGATGATGTAGGTGCTCAGGTCCTTGGCGAAGTCGAGCATGCACTGGACCTGGTCGAACGCATCATACGGCGTGAGCGGCGTGGCATCGGCGCAGAAGCCCGGGAAGCCGATGTGGGCCATGTCGACGTTGGTGCAGTTCGTGAGAATACGACGCGTCAACGCCGATTCCGCCGAGCGAAGGCGCCGGTCGATGTCGGGATCTCCGGTGGTGCCGGGCTTGTCGTTCGTCACCGGGAACAGGCACTGGAGCGTGTTCGGCGGGTAGATGAAGTTCAGCTCGAGGGTGAAGCAGTCTTCGCGCGCGGCGACGACTGAGTAGAAATAGTCGAGAGTCGCAAGGAAAGTCGTGCGCTGGCACTGGAACTCGGTGTCGGTCAGGAACGGGAACTGGATCCCGCTGCCGGCCGGGCAGTCGGCGTTCGCGGCACGCGGAGCGGCGACCAGGGCGAGCAGCGAAAGTCCGACAGCCGTGAAGCGAAAATTACGTCGCAAATCCATTCTCTAACCTTGGTCTTGTCCGTGAGGTGACGGGCGAAACGCCCGCGCCGACGTTAGCCCCATTCCTGAGGATACGTCAAGAATTGAGGAAGCACCCCCCTCCCTTCCGACCGGTGAACGACCCGACGTGCACCGGGACAGAATTGTTTGACATCAGCGATTGACCGACGTCCCCTGACCAACCCGCGGAAGCATTGCAGATTTCCAAACCATTGGAAACACGACTTCCGCGCCAAATTGCCGCTTCGCCCTGACGATGACCGAAAACGAAATCAAAGATCGCCTGAAGGGGGTCAAGTATCCCGGCTTCAGCAGGGACATCGTGTCCTTCGGGCTCGTCAAAACCATCGTTCTCGAGTCCGGACGCTGCGAAGTCCGGCTTTCCATTCTCAGTGACAACCAGGAAGTCGTCCGCCAGATCGTAGCCGACGTGGAAGCCGCCCTGGCCGGGCTAGGGCTCGCCCGTATCGACGTCATCGTCGAAAGGCCCCAGGCCGCCGGGGCCCAGCAGGCCCGCGAGACGGCAAAAGCGCTGGGCCGCGGCCCAGCGGGCGTCCCGGGCATTGCCAGCATCGTGGCGGTGGCCAGCGGCAAGGGCGGGGTCGGAAAGTCCACCGTTGCCGCCAACCTGGCGGTCGCGCTGGCTGCCCGCGGCCTGGCGGTCGGGCTGCTGGACGCCGACATTTACGGCCCCAGCGTTCCGATCCTGTTCGGAGCAGGGCGGGAGGACCAGGCCGGGCGCAGCGATGCGGAAGGCCGCTTCATTCCCGTCGAAAAATACGGGGTGCGCCTCGTATCGATGGGTCTTTTCGTTGCCGAGGGAGCCCCGCTGATCTGGCGCGGGCCGATGCTGTCGAAGGCCCTGAACCAGTTCCTGAGGGACGTGGCCTGGGGAGAGCTCGACGTCCTGGTCCTCGACCTGCCGCCGGGAACCGGCGACGTCCAGATGACCGTGACCCAGGGCGTCAGGCTGACGGGCGGCGTCATCGTCACGACGCCGCAGGACGTCGCGCTGGCCGACGTGGAGCGCGGCGTCAAGATGTTCCAGCAGGCCGAGGTCCCGGTGCTCGGCGTGATCGAAAACATGAGCTTTCACGTGTGCCCGGGCTGCGGGAACCACGCCCATATTTTCGGGGACGGGGGTGCCGCCAGGGTCGCCAATCGTTTCGGCCTCAAGGTCCTCGGCGCCGTTCCGCTGGACCGGGCCCTGCGCGAATCGTGCGATGCCGGCTTTCCGATCGTAGCCTCCAAGCCTGACAGCGAGCCTGCCGCGGCCTTCCGGTCGCTGGCCGCCGAGGTGGCCACCGCGATTGCGGCTGCCGCGACCATCGCCGCCGCTTCGCACGAGCACGAGCATGGTCACGGGCACGGGCATGCCTGAAGCTGCGGCAGCCCCGGCCCGCCAGCCTCGTCTCGAGGGCGTCGCCCGGATCCTGGCCGTCGCCAGTGGCAAAGGCGGCGTCGGTAAATCGACGGTAGCCTCCAACCTGGCGGTGGCGCTGAGGAGCCTCGGCCGTCGCGTCGGGCTTGCCGACGTCGACATCTACGGCCCGAGCGCCCCGATCCTTTTCGGCGTGAAGGATCTTCCGCATCCCGACGAGACCTCGCGGCTGCTGGCGCCGCTGGAAGCCCACGGCGTGCGCCTGATGTCGATGGGGTTCTTCCTCGACGACCAGGCGCCGGTGGTCTGGCGCGGCCCGATGGCCATGAGCGCGACCAAGCAGTTCCTTAGAGGCGTGGCCTGGGGAGAGCTCGACTATCTCATCGTCGACCTGCCGCCGGGCACCGGCGACATTCCGCTGACGCTGGCCCAGGAGGTGCCCCTGGACGGCGGGATCATCGTGACGACGCCCCAGGACGTCGCGCTGGCCGACGTGGTGCGCGGCGTGGCGATGCTGCGCCGGGTGAGCACGCCGATCCTCGGCGTCGTCGTCAACATGACCGGCTATGTCTGCCCGCGCTGCAACACGCGCGACGACCTGTTCGGCACCGCCAATGCCGACCGTATCGCGCACGAGATCGGTGCGCCGGTGCTCGCCGAATTTCCGATCGAAGAGGCCGTGCGCAAGAGCGGCGACGCGGGAACCCCGATCGTCGTCGCCGATCCTTCGTCGCAGGCGGCGCGGCGCTACCTCGACCTTGCAGCGGCAGTCGAATCGTCGCTGGCCCGAGTGCGAGACGAGCTGTACGGCCCCGAGCCGACGAAGGTGGAGATCGACGATGCTTCCGGCGTCGTGACGATCCGCTGGAGTGACGGCGCCGCGACGACGTATTCGTTCGGCGGCCTCAGGGGCTGGTGTCCCTGTGCGCAGTGCCAGGGACATTCGAGCCAGACGCGCTTCGTCGACATCGACGCGCCGCGCCCGACCGGCTACGAAGGAGTAGGGCGCTACGCGCTGCGCTTCCTGTGGGCCGACGGACACTCGACAGGCATGTATTCGTACGAGTGGCTGCGCGAGATCGCCGGCTTCCCCGAATGCAGGCCGGGTGCTTGACGCCTGGGCCAGGCACCGGCGTTGGGCTCACACTTTCGGCTCGATCCACCACGGATAGAAGTCGGGCATGTCCTTCCACGCGCTCAGCGTGAATTTCGCCGGGCGTTTTTCGAGGAAGGCCTGGACTCCCTCGTAGGCGTCGGCGCCGCGGCCTGCCCAGAAAATGCACTTGGAGTCGATGATGTGCGCGTGCTGGGGATCCGGCTGCGCCAGGCCGTGCCACAGCAGCGCGCGTGCCAGCGCCACCGATACTGCGCTCGTGTTGTCGGCGATCTCGCGCGCGATCGACATCGCTTTTTCGAGCACCTTGTCCGCAGGGACGACGTGATTGAACAGCGCCGGCTCTTCGGCTGCACGGAACACGCGGCCGGTGACGCAAAGCTCGACAGCCTTGGAGATGCCGAGGATGCGCGGCAGGAACCACGACGAGCACGCTTCCGGCACGATGCCGCGCCTGGCGAACACGAAGCCGATCTTCGCGTCCTCGGCCACGACGCGCACGTCCATCGGCAGCGTCATCGTGATGCCGACGCCGACTGCAGCGCCGTTGATCGCGGCAATCACCGGCTTGCGGCACGCGAAGATTTCCAGCGTCACCTGTCCGCCGCCGTCGCGATGGCCGGAAAGGCCGACTTCTTCACCGCCCGCGCCGGCATCGAAGGTGCTGCCTCCGGCGCCGAGGTCGGCTCCGGCACAGAAGGCCTTGCCGGCGCCGGTGACGACGACGGCGCGGACCGAGTCGTCGCGGCTGGCCTCGCGCAGCGTCTCGATCATCTCCTTCAGCATCGTGTTCGTGAAGGCGTTCATCCGGTCCGGCCGGTTGAGCGTGAGCACGGCGACGCCGCGGTCGACTTGGTAAGTGGTCTGTCGTCGTTCCATCGTTTTCTCCCTCGAACAGTGCGATCGAAGTACCGTGCCGGTTGCCTGCCAGGCTGGGATTTCGCGCCCGTCGCTCCTTCGTGCTAGCTCCGCGCGAGACGGAGGCCAGTGATGAAGACCCGAAGCGAAAATGTGAGCATTCCCGTCGGCGACCAGGCGATGGCGGGCTACCTGTCACGCCCTGCCGATGGCGGCAAATATCCCGGCGTGCTCGTGTTCCAGGAGATCTTCGGCGTCAACGCTCACATCCGCTCGGTCGTCGATCGAGTGGCAGCCGAAGGTTACCTCGCGCTGGCGCCCGAGCCGTTCCACCGCACGGCGCCCGGAATCGAGCTCGGCTACGACCAGGTCGGGCTGGCGCGCGGCATCGAGCTGATGATGCAGGTGAAGCCCGCCGAGCTCGGAGCCGACGTCAAGGCGGCGCTCGATTGGCTCACGGCACGGGAAGACATCGCGGGGCGCGGCATCGGCGCAATGGGGTTCTGCTTCGGGGGCCACATCGCATACCGGGCGGCCTGCCAGTTGCCGATCGCGGCCGCCGCGAGCTTCTATGGCGGCGGCATCACCGGCTACGGGCCGGGGCCGGCCACGGTGGACCTGACGCCGGGAATCAAAGGAAGCATCCTTTGCTTGTTCGGCGAAAACGACAGCCACATCCCGCTCGCGGACGTCGACAAGATCCGCCACGCCCTCGAGGTTGCCGGCGTCCGTCATGATGTCGTTGTGTATCCGGGCGCCGGGCACGGCTTTTTCTGTGACGAACGGCCGGACTACGACGCCGCGGCCGCAGCGGATGCCTGGCAGCGAGTCACCGCGCTTTTCCGCGACGAACTGGGCTGAAGCCGCTACGGCGGTGCAAGAAAGCTGCTGATTCAGTGAAAACTCTCTGCTATCGTCCCGGGTGCACCATGAAAATCCCTGCTTCCCCTGCCAGACGTGCAACCCTCCCGGCCGCTGCGCTGCTGCTTGCCTGCGCTGTCTTGTGCGCTGCACCGGCCGGTGCCGTCACGATCACGATCCGCAACACCGATACCGGCGTCATCGGCTTCAACGATCCGTCGCCGCGCGCACCGGTCGGCGGCAATCCGGGAACGACGCTGGGCGCCCAGCGCCTTTTCCTGTTCCAGTACGCTGCGAAAGTCTGGGGCACCCGTCTTGCGGGAACCGTTCCGATCATCGTGTCGGCCGGATTCGCCGACCTCGGCGGCACGGCGACGCTGGCCACGCTCGGCCAGGCCTCCCCGACGACCATTCACCGCGACTTCCTGCATGCACCGGTGCCGTCCACCTGGTTCGTGGCTGCGCTTGCCAACCAGATCTACGGTTCCGACCAGAACGACCTCTCTCCCGGCTCCTGCCCGGTTGCGCTGGTGTCGGGCGCCTGCCCGGAGATCCGCGCCCAGTTCAATTACCGCGTCGATGATCCGGTCGTGCTCGGCAGCATCAACTTCTACTACGGCCTCGACGGAAAGAACGGCTCGGACATCGACTTCCTGACCGTGCTGCTCCACGAGTTCGCGCACGGGCTCGGCTTCGTCAGCCTCATCGACAACACCACCGGGGAGCTGTTCTTCGGATATTCGGACGCATTCACCAACAAGATGATCGACTCGATCATCTCGCCGAAGCAGGTGCCGGCGATGAGCAACGCGCAACGCCTGCAGGCCATCGTCGACAACCAGCATCTCCTTTCGGCCGGCGCGAACGTGACGGCGGGCAGCGGCGGTCTTTCGGCGGGCAAGGATTTTGCCGGTCACGTGATGCTGTTCGCGCCGACCACGTACATCGTCGGCTCGTCGGTGTCGCATTACGACACGTCGGTATTCCCGAACGAGCTGATGGAGCCGTACTACACCAATCCGCCGCCGCGCAACCTGGCGCTGACCATCGCGCTGCTGAAGGATCTCGGATGGACGCCGTTGCATGTTGCGGCCTGTGGAGATCCGACCGACGACGGCAAGACCACCGCCAGCGACGCCCTGCTCGTGCTCAAGGGGGCAGTCGGCTCGGCCGACTGCCCCGACTCCGCGTGCAACGTGAACTTTACCGGAGGAGTGACGGCCAGCGACGCGCTGATCGTGTTGAAATTCGCGGTCGGGCAGTCTCAGACGCTGTCGTGCCCGCTGGCCTGACACGGCCAGTCCGGCGGTCACGGCTATTTGGCGCGGATCGCGCGTCGCACCGGGGCGCGATCCCGCGCGACGTCCCGTGCGACATCCTGCGCGACGTCCTGCTCCTCGTCCGGGACGCTGACGACGATGCTGCCTGCGGTCACTTCCACGGCCAGCCGCAGCAGCGTTTTCCCGGCCGGCGGGCCGGCCACGCAAACGCCGCTCGCGATCTCGTACAGAGCACCGTGGGTTGCGCACTGGATCCAGCAGCCGTCGCGCGAAAGGAAACGGTTTTCGACCCAGTCCATCGTCATCGGCACGTGGCGGCACTCGTTGCGATAGGCATGCAGGCGACCCTGGTAGCGGATCACGAAACCCTCGCGAGGCGGGTTGCCGCTGCCGATGCGGAACTTGGCGGTGCGGCCTTCGGCGAGGGACGCGTCGTCGCAGACGGTGATCCTGGTTTCGCCCACGTCCTCACGCTAGCAGCGCCGGCACTTCGATGGGAGCGATGACGTCGCGCTCGCGAGTGCGCACCGCGCGCCTGGTTCTCGGCGGGATTGCGGTCGTCTACCTCGTCGCGTTCGTCTCGCTGGCCGTGCAGATCGACGGCCTGTACGGCAGCCGCGGCATCCTTCCGGTTGGCGACTACCTCCAGTGGATACACGAGCGCGCCGGCGCAGACGCGTGGCGCGTGCATCCGACCCTGTTCTGGCTTTCGAGCAGCGATCTGGCGTTGAAGGCGTGCTGCTGGGCAGGAGCGGGATCGGCCGCGGCGCTGCTGTTCGGATTCGCTCCGCCTCTGTCGGCGATCTGCTGCTGGGTGCTGTATTTCTCGCTGTTTCAGGTCGGGCGCGTCTTCCTCGGCTTCCAGTGGGACATCCTGCTGCTGGAGGCGGGTTTTCTTGCAATCTTCCTTGCACCGCTGCGCTGGCGCAGCCACGTCGAGTTCGATCCCGAGCCGCCCGTGGTCGTCATCTGGATGTTTCGCTGGCTGCTGTTCCGGCTGATGTTCTCGTCGGGAATGGTCAAGCTGCTCAGCGACGACCCGACGTGGTGGGGCCTGACCGCGCTCCAATACCATTACTGGACCCAGCCGCTGCCGACGTTCCCGGCGTGGTTCGCGGCCAAGCTGCCGCAGTGGTTCCAGGAGTTCTCCTGCCTGTTGATGTTCGTGATCGAGCTCGGCGTGCCGTGGTTCGTCTTCGGGCCGCGACTGCTGCGTCTTTCCGCATTCGTCGCGCTCGTATTCCTGCAGCTCCTGATCGGATGGACC
>DASXOZ010000002.1 GCA_036493895.1 Candidatus Binatia bacterium
GAACTTGACGAACGAGCCCAGCCCTTTCTTGCTCTGCACCAGCGTGATCGCCGCCGTCAGCGTCGTCTTGCCGTGATCGACGTGACCGATCGTCCCCACGTTGACGTGCGGCTTGGTGCGTTTGAAGGTTTCCTTGGCCATCCGACTGCTCCTTCTTTCTTCTGCCGCGCCCGCCATGCAGGCGCGCAATCCTGACTGCTGCCTGGCGGCTCAGGCCGCGCCCGCGCGCGCGGTCAATTCTTCGGCGACCGAATTCGGCACCGGGTCGTAGTGGTCGAACTGCATCGTGTAGGTCGCGCGGCCCTGGGTGCGCGAGCGCACTTCGGTCGCGTAGCCGAACATGTTCGCGAGCGGAACGTGCGCGGCGATCACTTGGGCGCCGCCGCGTGCGGTCTGGTTCTGGATGCGGCCGCGGCGGCTGTTGAGGTCGCCGATGACGTCGCCCATGTACTGGTCGGGAACCACGACCTCGACGGCCATGATCGGCTCGAGCAGCACGGGGTTGGCCTTGCGCAGCGCTTCCTTGAACGCCATCGAAGCGCAGATCTTGAACGCCATCTCCGACGAGTCGACTTCGTGGTAGGAGCCGTCGTAGAGGCGAACCTTGCAATCGATGACCGGGTAGCCGGCAAGCGGGCCCGCCGTCAGCGCATCCACGAGCCCCTTCTCGACGGCCGGGATGTACTCGCGCGGAATCGTGCCGCCCTTGATCGCGTCGACGAACTCGAAGCCCTTGCCCGCTTCCAGCGGCGAAAGCTCGATGGCGACTTCGGCGAACTGGCCGCGGCCTCCGGACTGCTTCGCGTAGCGCAGCTTGTGCTCGACGGTCTTGCGCGCGGTCTCGCGGTAGGCGACCTGCGGCTTGCCGACGTTCGCGTCGACCTTGAACTCGCGCAGCATGCGGTCGACGATGATCTCCAGGTGCAGCTCTCCCATGCCGGAGATGATCGTCTGCCCCGTCTCCTCGTCCTGGCGAACCCGGAACGAGGGATCTTCGTGCACGATCTTGCCGAGCGCGACCGAGACCTTTTCCTGGTCGGCCTTGGTCTTGGGCTCGATGGCCACCGAGATCACGGGCTCGGGGAACGTCATGCTCTCGAGCAGCACCGCATCCTTCGGATCGCAGATCGTGTCGCCGGTGATCGCGGTCTTCATGCCGACTGCCGCGACGATGTCGCCCGCGTAGACCTCTTCGACGTCCTCGCGGTTGTTGGCGTGCATCTTGAGCAGGCGGCCGACGCGCTCCTTCTTGCCCTTCGTGACGTTGAGCACCTGGTCGCCGACCTTGGCGTGGCCCGAGTAGACGCGCATGAAGGTCAGCGTGCCGACGAACGGGTCGGTCATGATCTTGAACGCAAGGGCCGCGAACGGCGCGTCGTCGCTGGCGGGACGCACCAGTTCCTTTTCCTTGTGGTCGGGGTCGAGCCCGACGATGGCGGGAACGTCGCTCGGCGACGGCAGGTAGTCGACGACGGCGTCGAGCAGCGACTGCACGCCCTTGTTCTTGAACGCAGTGCCGCACAGCACCGGGACGAGCTTCATCGCGATCGTGCCCTTGCGGATCGCGTCGCGAAGCTCCGTTTCGCTGACCTCTTCGCCGCCGAGGAATTTCTCGAGCACGTGCTCGTCGGCGTCGGCGGCGGCTTCGACGAGAGCTTCGCGCGCCGCCTTGGCGTCGTCGAGCATGCCGGCGGGGATCTCGCCCGTGATCACGGTCCAGCCCATGTCGTTTTCGTCGGCGCTGACGGCCTTCATCGACACGAGGTCGATGACGCCGGTAAAACCTTCTTCCTTGCCGATGGGGATCTGGATGGGAACGGCGGGAGCCTTCAGGCGATCACGGATCTGTTCGACGACGTTGTCGAAGTCGGCGCCGACGCGATCCATCTTGTTGACGAAGGCGACGCGCGGGACGTGGTAGCGGTCGGCCTGGCGCCATACCGTCTCCGACTGGGGCTCGACGCCGCCTACCGCGCAAAATACCGCGCAGGCACCGTCGAGGACGCGAAGCGAGCGCTCGACTTCAATCGTGAAGTCGACGTGGCCGGGCGTGTCGATGATGTTGACGCGGTGGTCGCGCCAGAAGCACGTGGTGGCCGCCGAGGTGATCGTGATGCCGCGCTCCTGCTCCTGGACCATCCAGTCCATCGTCGCGGCACCGTCGTGGACCTCGCCGATCTTGTGGCTGATCCCGGTGTAGAAAAGGATACGCTCGGTCGTCGTCGTCTTGCCCGCATCGATGTGGGCCATGATCCCGATGTTGCGGGTCCTTGCGATTGGTGTCTTGCGCGCCATGATCGTCAGCCGGGCGAAATGCCGTCGTCGCTCCCCCGTCTACCAGCGGTAATGGGCGAAGGCTTTGTTGGCCTCCGCCATGCGATGGGTGTCTTCGCGTTTCTTGACTGCGCCGCCGCGATTGTTCGACGCGTCGATGAGCTCGCCGGCCAGGCGGTCGCGCATCGTGCGCTCGGGCCGCGAGCGCGCGTTGCCGATGAGCCAGCGGATCGCCAGCGCCACCTGCCGCGAGGAGCGCACTTCGATCGGAACCTGGTAGGTGGCGCCGCCGACGCGGCGCGATCGCACCTCGACGGCCGGCTTCACGTTGTCGAGCGCGCGGCGGAACATCTCGAGCCCGCTTTCCTTCAGGCGGCCCTCGACGGTCTCGACGGCGCCGTAAAAGACAGCCTCGGCGATGCTCTTCTTGCCGTGCGTCTGCATGCAGTTGATGAACTGCGTGACGACGCGGTCATGGTAGACCGGGTCGGGCAGCAGCTCGCGCTTTCTTGCAGGTCCTTTTCGAGACATTCCTTACCTGTTCCGGCCGCTGGTGCGGTTTCGTTCCGAGTTGCCTGGCTGCAGTTACTTGGGGCGCTTGGCGCCGTACTTGGAGCGGCCCTGCCGCCGGTCGGTGACGCCGACCGAATCAAGCGTTCCGCGCACAACGTGGTAACGAACGCCCGGCAGGTCCTTGACGCGGCCGCCACGAATCAGCACGACGGAGTGCTCCTGGAGGTTGTGGCCGACGCCCGGGATGTAGGCGGTCACTTCGATCCCGTTGGTCAGGCGCACGCGTGCGACCTTGCGAAGCGCGGAGTTCGGCTTCTTCGGGGTGGATGTGTACACGCGCGTACATACCCCACGCCGCTGGGGGCTCTTGTCGAGAGCCGGCGCCGTCGTTTTGACGGCGAGTTTCTGCCTGCCCTTGCGGACGAGCTGGTTGATCGTCGGCACAATCTCTCCTGTTCGGTGCGTCCGGTCAGTGCGTCCAATCCGTGGCCTTGCGGCCACATCCGGGCACCAAAGAAACGCGAAACCTATTCAACTCACCGCACCGGGTCAAACGCGCTCGACGCACTGCGCTGCCCGCCGTGGCTGGGGTTTTTCACCCGTGCCGCAGCTCATCGCCGCATGCCGGGTTCGGTGGTTCAATCCCGGCACGGGTCTCCGCAATGGAGACTGTGGTTCGGGGTCCTATGTCCTCGGCCAGCCCTCAGAGGCAGGCCGTTTTCTCGGCCGCACGGGAGCGCGGCCATAAAAGGCACCGGTTTCGCTGTGCGCGCCCGATGCCGAATCGCGGATCAATACAACATCGCCGGGGAAATGGTAGCGGTCGGGGAAAAATTTCTTCGCCGCCCCGATTTTTATGCCATTTTCTGCATGGGGTCAGGCACCAGGGGAATAGTGCCTGACCCCAACGTCCCCGAACGGGGGGCCGCCCGGCCCGAAACCGCCTCCTGCCGGCCCTTTCCCGGTGGCGCGGGTGGAAAATGGCCGTCCAGTCGGGCCGCCTCGGCCCTGAAAAAGGTCCGCGCTCAGGTCGGGAAGGCTGCCATCAGGGCCGGACCGGCTGGCAAAGCTCGGTGAACCTCTCGCGGGCGCGCTCCTCGTCGCTGCTTTCGAAGAACTCGAGGCGCAGGATCTGTCCATCCCGGCACTGCATGACGGCAAGGAACGGGTTATCGAACGCGCTGCCGTCCGGGAAATGGCCCACGATCGTCATCATTCGCAGCTGGCCGTGCCCGCTCGATGCCAGCACCCGGACGACGCTCAGTGCCGCGTCGGAAACCAGCTCGGCACGAAACTGAAGCGACTGGATCCAGCGGTCACGGCCGATGGTTCCGAGGCCGAGCACGCGAGAATCCGCAACCACGGCGTCGGCGGCGACGAGCGCCCGCAGCTCGATCCAGTCGCGAAGCGAAGCAGCGCGATCGAAAGAAGCCAGCAGCTCCTTGATGGCACTCGAGTGGTTGCCTGGTTCCCCGGCCACGTGACAGCCTCCTCGCCCGGACAAACCGGACGCCGGCTCCGGCACGAGACTGGTCCAGCGCGAAGAGATCGGCAAGGGGGATTTGCGTGTTGCGGGCGGACGACGCTCCCGGCGTTTCCAGCCATTGCGGCACCTTCCCTTCCATGCGCGAATGCGTGTGGCCGCGTACGTCGATCGCGCCGATGCCGGCTCGCGATCCGATCACGCGATGTGCGCGACATCACGCCGCGGCGCCTCCCTCCCTCCTCGTCACCGCCTTCTGTCGCGTCGCCCAAGCGTCGGCGCAGTTCAGGCACTCGCCGTCGCGGCACGATCGAGTGATACCCCGCCACGCGGGTGCAATGATGCCGCGCATCACGTCGCACGCCGCACGCAACCGGGCGCTTCGCGAAGACCCGAAGGAGAAGTTCGTCCGATAGGCGGTATTTGACTGGGCGGCATCGGAGTAGCGTGGAGGTCGAAGACTTCGAAGGAGGTCACACCACCATGCGCCGATTGCCGCATTTTCTCTTCTACCTGGTTTCGTCGATCGCCGTCAGCGTTTCGTGCGTCCCCGCCTTCGCCGCCAACGGCGATTGCGGACAGCCTCAGACCGTCGGCTCCGCACCGACTGCGGCCGATGCGCTGTTCGTGCTGGAGACATCGGTCGGCACGAAGACCTGCACGCTGTGCGTCTGCGACGTCAACAACTCGGGCACCGTCACGGCAAGCGACGCATTGCTGGTGCTGCAGAGCGCCGTCGACCTGCCCGTCTCGCTCAACTGTCCGACGGGATGCGTGGACGGCGATGCGCAGTGCCCGGGCGTGGCGCAATTTGCCCTGTTCGCGAAAGTACGTCCCGGCCCGTGCACGACGAACGCCGACTGCCAGCCGTTCTCGTCCTGCGACACCTCGCTGCACCGCTGCACGACGGTCACCGATCTCGACACCGGATGGACCGGTCTCGCGCAAAACCAGGACATCGACGATCCGATTCCGGCGCGCCTCTTCGTCGACTGCCACGGCCCTGCGCCGTGCGGGGAATGCACCATCACCGGCCACGATCCTTCGCTCGGCGACTGCCGCTGCGCCGACGACAACCGCAAGATCTGTTTCAAGGTAGCCGAGGTGGACAACGACGTCTGCGGTGGCCAGGAGTGCATCTGTAACTTCGGTCCTCCGTCACCGCAGTCGGCGGGGAACATTCCGGTTTGCGTGCTCAACCAGCTGTCGGCGCAGCCGAGCGGCCACGGCAACGTCGATACCGGCGACGGGCTGATCGAATTGCCGCTCAACGAGAAGGTCTTCCTCGGAAGCTCGCTGTTCGCCCCGTGCCCGGTCTGCATCAACGATCCGACTCCGGCCGACGGAGTGCGAGGCGGCGTCTGCGTCGGCGGCCACAACGACGGCCAGAGCTGCGATGCCCAAGCCTTCAATTCGAGCTTCCCCCCGCCAACTGGCGCGCTGTACAGCCTCGACTGCTTCCCCGATTCGAACGCGGACATCAGCAACGGCGGGCTGAACATCAAGATCCCGCTCGACACCGGAAACCAGCAGATGGCTTTCGATCTTCCGTGCGGCGTCGACTCGAGCCAGAACTGTCCGTGCCGCGTCTGCAGCGCGAACTCGACGATTCCCTGCCACAGCGATTCCGATTGCACCGCAGCCAGTGCAGGAACCTGTTCGAGCGACGGTGCCGGCGAAGCAACGGCACCGAACGCCTGCAGCGACGGCGTCTGCCAGGCGATCGCGAGCGATGCCGGCAACAACGAAGGCCAGTGTGCTACCGGGCCCAACGACAGCTACTGCGATGCAGTCGTGCGCGCCGACGGCGGAGGCCTCATCGGCTGCAACGCCAATATCGATTGCGCAGCTTCCTCGATCGGCATCGACGCCGGAGCCTGTTCGCTGTCGCAGCGCCGGCCCTGTTTCCTCGACCCGATCGTCGCGCAGGGCGCTGCGAACCCGGTCGTGCCGATCGCGTCCGGCCCGTTCTGCATCCCGCCGTCGACGTCGGCTTCGGTCAACGCGTCCGCCGGACTTCCGGGACCCGGCCGCCTCGTCGTGCAGACCGTGCTGACGCTGTTCTGCAAGAGCGACCCGCAGGCTGCCTACACGCCCGGAACAGGAGGTTGTCCTCCATAAAGGACGCCCGGATGCGCGCGCGTAACCCTGCCGGGGACGAAACGATCCCCGGCCGGTGGGCGAATTACGCGCGAATTGCCTGATGGAGACGCTGATCCCTGTTTGAACGCGGCGCTGCGTTCTATCGTGACGCTGCGCACGCCCCGGCGCTCGCCTGCAGCGACGCCGGCGCAAACGGGCGACACCCGCACTTGCGGAACCGATCGTGCACATCACGCGAAGCCAGATTCACGAACTCGTACGACCGGATGCCTTCCAGTGGCTCGCCGCGATCGAAGACACGTTCATCACGACGCCGTCGCCGAAAACGGGACGGACCCTGGATGAGTACGAGCTCACCGGGCACTACGGCCGGTGGAAGCTGGACCTCGACCTGTTCGCCGAGCTCGGCCTGCGCTCGGTGCGCTACGGAATCCCGTGGCATCGCATCAGCCCCGCGCGCGGCACGTGGAACTTCTCGTGGACCGACCAGGTGCTCGGCCGCCTGCTCGAGCTCGGGATCCAGCCCGTCGTGGACCTGGTGCACTACGGGCTTCCGCCGTGGATCGAAGGTGCCTGGCTTCATCCCGACTTTCCCGAGCTGATGGCCGAATACGCGGCCCGCGTCGCGGAGCGATACAAGGGCCGCATCTTCACGTACACGCCTCTCAACGAGCCGCGCATCACGGCGTGGTACTGCGGCAAGCTCGGCTGGTGGCCACCTGCACGCCGCGGCTGGCGCGGATTTCTCTCGGTGATGATCGCCGCCTGCCGCGGCATCGTGCGCACCGTCGAAGAGATGACGGCGGTCGATCCCGACATCGTCGCGATCCACGTCGATGCGACCGATCTGTACGAAGCGGCCACGCCCGACCTCGAGCGCGAGGCCGGGCGGCGTCAGGACATCGTATTCCTCGCGCTCGACCTGGTGACCGGCAGGATTGACGACCGTCATTCGCTGCACTCCTGGCTGCTCACCAACGGCGTGAGCGAGGCCGAGCTGGGATGGTTCCGCGATCGTGCGCTGACCATCGACCTGCTCGGTCTCAACCTGTACCCGCTCTTCACTCGCAAGCGCCTGCTGCGCACGCCGCGAGGACTGCGAACGCGCATGCCGTACGGCAGCGCGAGCATTCTCGAGCGCCTCGCCGAAATGTACTGGAGCCGCTACCGATGTCCGCTGTTCGTCAGCGAAACGGCGTCGGCGGGGCGGCGGCGCCTTGCGTGGCTCGAGGATTCGGTCGAAGCCGTCGCTCGCGTGCGGGCCCGCGGCATTCCGCTGGTCGGATACACGTGGTGGCCGCTCTTCGCGCTCGTGACGTGGGGATACCGCGAAGGTCGCAAGTCGCCGGCCGAGTACCTCCTGCAGATGGGCCTTTGGAACCTCGAGCCGACGCAGAACGGTCTCGAGCGAGTGCCGACTGCGCTCGTCGAGCGCTACCGCGAGATCGTCGCCGGCGGCGCCGATCTCGTGGGCCGGCTGGCTGCCGCCGGGTCGACGTGACGCGATGAGCACGTTCCGTTCTTTCTACCTGGCCGGCTTCGAGTGCGCGACGGGCTACAACATGCACGGCCAGTGGATCGACCAGATCGCCGCAACCGAACACGACGTGCACTGCGCCGGCGACTACCGGCGTCTCGAGCAGGTCGGCATCCACGCCGTGCGCGAGGCGATCCGCTGGCCCCTGGTCGACCGCTGCGGCCGCTACGATTTCTCGAGCATCGAGCCGTTCGTGCGCGCGGCGCTGCGCCACGACTTCGACGTCATCTGGGATCTCTTCCACTACGGCTATCCGCAGGACGTCGATCTCTTCTCGCCGTCGTTTCCCGGCCGCTTCGCACGGTACTGCCACGCGGCGGCTTCATTCATCCGCCGGCGCATGCACCGCTCTTGCTTCTTCACTCCGATCAACGAGCCGTCGTTCCTGGCATGGGCCGCCGGCGAAGTCGGCCGTTTCGCGCCGCACGCCCGCGGACGCGGCCCCGAGCTCAAGCTCGCGCTGGCGCGCGCGGCCATCGCCGGCATCGAAGCCATTCGCGATGCCTGCCCGCAGGCGCGCATCGTCAACGTCGATCCCATCTGCCGCGTCGTGCCGGCCCCGCAGGACGAGGCCTCGATCGAATACGCCCAATGCTTCAACACCCGTTGGGTGTTCGAGTTCTGGGACATGGTCAGCGGACGGCTGCATCCGGAGCTCGGTGGAAGTCCCGCCCATCTCGACGTCGTCGGCCTGAACTATTACTGGACGAACCAGTGGCAGGTCGGCAGCGAAGGCGTCCCGCTCGCCGACGACGATCCAAGGCGGGTGCCGCTTTCCGACCTCGTGCGCACCGCGTGGCGCCGCTACGGCACCGAGATCGTGATCACCGAGACCAGCGCGCTCGGCGAGGCGCGCGCGCCGTGGATCCACGAGCTTTCGCTCATGGCCGAAGACCTGCTCGACAAGGGCATCGAGCTCTCCGGCATCTGCCTGTATCCAATCCTGAGCATGCCCGAATGGCACGCGCGCCACCGCTGGGCCCGGCTCGGCCTCTGGGATCTCGAACGCGAGCAGGACGTGCTGGCGCGCAGGGCCTGTGCACCGATGATGGCTGCGCTGCGGATCGCTCAGCAGCGCCAAGCGCTGCTGAGCACGCGCAGCGCGGGCGACGAATTCGTGGAGGCCACTGGCCGCGAGGAATAACCGCTCGCCATCGGGTCGACTGGATTCGCGCCGCCACTGGACGGCAAGCGCCGGTGACAGAACGGCCCGCCTCCTTGCGGAGAGCGGGCCGTTCTTCGAACATCGCTTCGCGAAGCGGGCCTGTTACAGCCGCAGCGCCTGCGTGAGATCGTCCTCGGCCTGCTCGCCGACTCCCGGAACGTCGATCTCGACGCCGAGGTAACCGACGAGGCCGGTTCCGGCCGGGATGAGCCGGCCCATGATGACGTTCTCCTTGAGGCCCCGCAGGTGGTCGGTCCACCCGTAGACGGCGGCTTCGGTCAGCACCTTGGTGGTCTCCTGGAAGGAGGCCGCCGAGATGAAGCTTTCCGTCGCCAGGCTGGCCTTCGTGATTCCGAGCAGCATCGGCTCGGCGATCACCGGCTTCTTGCCGCCCTCGAGCAGCTCGTTGTTGAGATCCTCGAAGCGGCCCTTCTCGATCTGGTCGCCGACCAGCATCGTCGAGTCGCCCGGATCCTTGACGCGCACGCGACGCAGCATCTGGCGCACGATCACCTCGATGTGCTTGTCGTTGATGCGCACGCCCTGGAGACGGTAGATCTCCTGGACCTCGTCCACCATGTAGGCGGCAAGCTCCTTCTCACCCTTGACGGTGAGGATGTCGTGGGGGTTGGACGATCCGGCGTGCAGCTGCTGCCCCGCTCGGATGTAGTCGCCCTCCTGGACGAGGATGTGCTTGCCCTTGCCGATGAGGAACTCGCGCGGATCGCCGACGTCGGGTGCGACGACGATCTTGCGCTTGCCCTTGGTGTCCTTGCCGAACGACACGACGCCGTCGATGTCGCTGATCGCCGCGATCTCCTTCGGGCGCCGTGCCTCGAACAGCTCGGCCACGCGCGGCAAGCCTCCGGTGATGTCCTTGGTCTTGGTCGTCTCTCGCGGGATCTTCGCGATGACGTCGCCGGGCATCACCTGGGCTCCTTCCTCGACGTTGAGGTAGGCGCCTTCGGGCAGCGAGTAACGGGCCTCGTTGCCGCGGGGACGCAGCATCGGGCGGCCGTCGGCGTCGCGGATCATGATCGTCGGGCGGCGGTCCTTGGCCTGCTTGGACGCCGTGATGACCTTGGTCGCGAGGCCCGTGTTCGGGTCGACGCGTTCTTCCATCGTCTCGCTGTCGACGATGTCCTCGAAGTGCGCCGTTCCGCCGACGTCGGTGATGATCGGCGTCATGAACGGATCCCACTCGGCAATGAGCTCGCCGGCCTTGACCCGCTCGCCGTCGCGCTTGCGAAGGCGGGCGCCGTGCACGAGCGGATAGCGCTCGCGCTCGCGCTGCTGGCCTTCCTCGAGCACCTCGACGATCGAGATCTCGGCGTTGCGGTTCATCACGACGAGGTGGCCTTCGCGGTCCTCGACGCTTTCCACCTGGACGAAGCGCACGACGCCGTCGTTGCGCGGCTCGAGCGTGGTACGCTCGGCGCGCCGGCTGGCCGTACCACCGATGTGGAACGTACGCATCGTCAACTGGGTTCCCGGCTCGCCGATCGACTGGGCCGCGATCACGCCGATCGATTCGCCCATGCCGACGAGCTTTCCGCGGGCGAGGTCACGGCCGTAGCACAGCGCGCAGACGCCACGGCGCTGCTGGCACGTGAGCACCGAGCGGATGGTCACGCGCTCCACGCCGGAGTTCTCGATGACCTCGACGAGGTTCTCGTCGATCTCCTTGCCGGCTCCGACCAGCACTTCGTTGCTGAACGGATCGAGGATGTCTTCGAGCGCGACGCGGCCGAGGATGCGGTCGCCGAGGCGCTCGATGATCTCGCCGCCTTCGATCAGCGGCGTGATCTCGATGCCGTCCAGCGCTCCGCAGTCCTCTGCCGTGATCACGCAGTCCTGGGCGACGTCGACCAGGCGGCGCGTCAGGTAGCCGGAGTTGGCGGTCTTCAGCGCCGTGTCGGCAAGACCCTTGCGGGCGCCGTGCGTGGAGATGAAGTACTGCAGCACCGTCAGTCCTTCGCGGAAGTTGGCGGTGATCGGCGTCTCGATGATCTCGCCCGACGGCTTGGCCATCAGGCCACGCATGCCGGCGAGCTGGCGGATCTGCTGGGCCGAGCCGCGCGCTCCGGAATCCGCCATCATGTAGACGGGGTTGAAGCTGACGACCTCGTGGCGCGACTCGCGCCCGCCGTTGTCGCCCGGCACCGTGATGGTTTCCTTTGCGATGCCGCGCATCATCTCGTCGGCGATGCGGTCGGTGACGTTGGCCCAGATGTCGACGACCTTGTTGTAGCGCTCGCCGTTGGTGATGAAGCCGGCCTCGTACTGCTTCTGGATCTCCCGCACCGAGTCGCCGGCCTCTCCGAGCAGGCGCGTCTTCTCGGTCGGGATCTTCATGTCCTTGATGCAGATCGAAGCACCCGACCGCGTCGCCATGGCGTAGCCGAGATCCTTCAACCGGTCGGCCAGGATCACGCAGGCCTTGTTGCCGCACTGGCGGTAGGTGCTGTCGACGAGCTCGCCGAGCGTGCGCTTGGTCAGCACGCAGTTGACGTACTTGAAGTCGACCTCGGGCGGCACGACCTCGTAAACGAGCACGCGTCCGGCCGTCGTGTCGGTGAGCTTGCCGAGGTGTCGGACCTTGATCGCGGCGTGCAGCGCGACGGCGCCCTGGTCGTAGGCGACGCGGACCTCCTCGAAATTGGAGAAGTTCCGCCCCTCGCCGGGCGCTCCCGGACGATGGCGCGTGGCGTAGTACAGCCCGAGCACGATGTCCTGGGTCGGCACGATGATCGGCTTTCCGTGCGCCGGCGACAGGATGTTGTTCGTCGACATCATCAGGACGCGCGCTTCGACCTGGGCCTCGATCGACAGCGGTACGTGCACGGCCATCTGGTCACCGTCGAAGTCGGCGTTGAAGGCCGCGCACACCAGCGGGTGAAGCTGGATCGCCTTGCCTTCGATCAGCACCGGCTCGAAGGCCTGGATGCCGAGACGGTGCAGCGTCGGTGCGCGGTTGAGCATCACCGGGTGCTCGCGGATCACCTCGTCGAGGATGTCCCACACTTCGGGACGCTCGGTCTCGACCATCTTCTTCGCGCTCTTGATGGTCGTGACGAGGCCGCGCTCCTCGAGCTTGCCGTAGATGAACGGCTTGAACAGCTCGAGAGCCATCTTCTTGGGCAGCCCGCACTGGTGCAGGCGCAGCTCGGGACCGACGACGATCACCGAGCGGCCGGAGTAGTCGACGCGCTTGCCGAGCAGGTTCTGGCGGAAGCGGCCGGTCTTGCCCTTGAGCATGTCCGACAGCGACTTGAGGGGCCGCTTGTTGGCGCCCGTGATCGGGCGGCCGCGCCGGCCGTTGTCGAACAGCGCATCGACTGCTTCCTGCAGCATGCGCTTCTCGTTGCGCACGATGATGTCGGGCGCATTGAGCTCGATCAGCCGCTTGAGGCGGTTGTTGCGGTTGATCACGCGGCGGTACAGGTCGTTCAGGTCGGAGGTCGCGAAGCGGCCGCCGTCCAGGGGCACCAGCGGGCGAAGGTCCGGCGGGATCACCGGGATCACCTGCAGCACCATCCATTCGGCGTGGGAGCCGGACGCACGGAAGGCTTCGGCGACTTTCAGGCGCTTGATGATCTTCTTGCGCTTGGCCTCGCTCGAGGTCTCCGACAGCGCGACGCGCAGCTCGTCGGCCAGGTCGTCGATGTCGATGTTGGCAAGGACCTTGCGGATCGCCTCGGCGCCCATGCCGGCTTCGAAGCTGCCCGGGCCGAACTCGGCGTTCTTGGCGCGGTACTCCATCTCGGTCAGCAGCGTGTTCGGCTCCAGCGTGGAGTCGCCGCCGTCGACGACGATGTAGCTCTCGTAGTACAGCACCTTCTCGAGCTGCTTCAGCGTCAGGTCGATCAGCGTGCCGACGCGGCTCGGAAGGCTCTTGACGAACCAGATGTGCGCGATCGGCGTAGCCAGCTCGATGTGGCCCATGCGCTCGCGGCGCACCTTGCTCTGGATGACTTCGACGCCGCACTTCTCGCAGACGACGCCACGGTGCCGCATGCGCTTGTACTTGCCGCAGTTGCACTCGTAGTCCTTGGTGGGACCGAAGATCTTCGCGCAGAACAGGCCGTCGCGCTCGGGCTTGAACGTCCGGTAGTTGATCGTTTCCGGCTTCTTGACCTCCCCGTGGGACCACGAGCGGATCGTGTCGGGCGAGGCGATTCCGATGCGGATCGCGGTGTAGCAGCGCGGATCCTTCGGCTTGTCGAAGAGCTGCGTAAGCAGGTTCTCCATCAGGCGGCCTCCTCCTCTTTCTCGACGAGCGTGACGTCGAGACAGAGTGATTGCAGTTCCTTGACCATGACGTTGAACGATTCGGGGAGTCCGGGTTCGAGCGTGTTCTCGCTCTTGACGATCGACTCGTACATGCGCGTGCGCCCGGCCACGTCGTCCGACTTGACCGTGAGCATTTCCTGCAGCGTGTAGGCGGCGCCGTAGGCTTCCAGGGCCCACACCTCCATCTCGCCGAGGCGCTGGCCGCCGAACTGCGCCTTGCCGCCGAGCGGCTGCTGCGTGACCAGCGAGTACGGGCCGGTCGAGCGCGCGTGGATCTTGTCGTCCACGAGGTGGTGCAGCTTGAGCATGTACATGACGCCGACGGTGACCGGCATGTCGAAGCGGTCGCCGCTCTTGCCGTCGCGCAGGATCTCCTGGCCGCTGATCGACAGGCCCGACAGAGAAACGAGGTCGAAGATCTCGTCCTCGCTGGCGCCGTCGAACACCGGCGTGGCGACGTGGATGCCGCGCGCCGCCTTGTCGGCCAGCACGCGCAGGTCGCGGTCGGACAGGCCGTCGGCGAAGGAGTCGATGCCGTCGCCCTTGTACGAGCGCCGCACGAGAGCGCGCACGCCCTCGAGGTCACCCTTCTCGGCCAGCTCCTGCATCGTGCGGCCCAGGCACTTGGCGGCCCACCCGAGGTGGGTCTCCAGGATCTGGCCGACGTTCATGCGGCTCGGCACGCCGAGCGGGTTCAGGCAGATCTCGACAGGGGTGCCGTCCTCGAGGAACGGCATGTCCTCGACGGGGACGATCTTGGAGACGACGCCCTTGTTGCCGTGGCGGCCGGCCATCTTGTCGCCGACCTGGAGCCGGCGCTTGATGGCCACGAACACCTTGACCATCTTGATGACGCCCGGCGCGAGCTCGTCGCCGGCAGAAAGCCTCTCGATCTTCGCATCGAACTGCGAGTTGATCGCGTGGCTCTTCGACTTCATCGCGTCGACGATGCGCGCGAGCTCTTCCTCGATCGTCTGGTCGCCGACGTTGATCTCGCCCCAGTACTGGGTGGGCAGCTCGTCGAGCACCTCGCGGGTGACCACCGAGTCCTTGGCCAGCAGCACGTGGCGGTTGTCGTCGGTGATGCGCGTCTGCGTCATCCGCTCGCCGAGAATGCCGAGGATCTGGCCCTCGGCGCTCGTGCGGATGATGCGCAGCTCGTCGCTGCGGTCCTTGTCGAGCTTGCGGCGCTGCTCTTCCTCGATGCGCGTGGCGCGCTCGTCCTTGCTGACGCCCTTGCGCGAGAACACGCGTGCATCGATCACCGTGCCTTCGGTGCCCGGCGGCATGCGCAGCGAGGTGTCGCGCACCTCGCCGGCCTTCTCGCCGAAGATCGCGCGCAGCAGCTTTTCCTCGGGCGAAAGCTGGGTTTCGCCTTTCGGCGTGATCTTGCCGACCAGGATGTCGCCGGGGCCGACTTCGGCGCCGATGCGGATGATGCCCGCCTCGTCGAGGTCGCGCAGCGCTTCCTCGCCGACGTTCGGGATGTCGCGCGTGATCTCTTCGGGCCCGAGCTTGGTGTCGCGCGCGACGCACTCGAACTCCTCGATGTGCACCGAGGTGAAGTAGTCTTCCTTCGCGAGCTTCTCGGAGACGAGGATCGAGTCCTCGAAGTTGTAACCGTTCCACGGCATGAACGCGACGACGACGTTGCGGCCGAGCGCGAGCTCTCCGCACTCGGTGGACGGACCGTCGGCGATCACGTCACCGAACGCGACGCGGTCGCCCTCGAGCACGATCGGTTTCTGGTTGATGCACGTGTTCTGGTTCGAGCGCTGGTACTTGGTCAGGTTGTAGATGTCGACGCCCGGGTCCTGCGCGCCCTCGGCGCGGTCGGCCTTGACGACGATGCGCTCGGAGTCGACGCTCTCGACGAATCCGGGGCGGCGTGCGACGCAGGTGACGCCCGAGTCGCGCGCGACGATCGCCTCCATGCCGGTGCCGACCAGCGGCGCGTCGGTGCGCAGCAGCGGAACGGCCTGGCGCTGCATGTTCGATCCCATCAGCGCCCGGTTGGCGTCGTCGTGCTCGAGGAACGGGATCAGCGCCGCGGCCACCGACACGAGCTGCGTCGGCGACACGTCCATCATCGTGACCTGGTCGGGACTGACCATCGTCGAGTCCATCGTCTGCTCGCCCTGGGGCGAGATGCCCTTGCGGCGTGCGGCGACGAGATCGCTGGTGAACCGCGCCTGCGCGCTGATCGGCGCGTTGGCCTGCGCGATGACCTGCTCTTCCTCGGCCAGCGCCGTCAGGTAGTCGACGTTGTCGCTCACCTGGCCACCGCTGACGCGGCGGTACGGCGTCTCGACGAAGCCGTAGTCGTTGATGCGCGCAAACGTCGACAGCGAGCTGATCAGGCCGATGTTCGGTCCTTCCGGCGTCTCGATCGGGCAGACGCGGCCGTAGTGCGTCGGGTGCACGTCGCGCACGTCGAAGCCGGCGCGCTCGCGCGTCAGGCCGCCTGGTCCGAGGGCGGAGAGACGACGCTTGTGCGTGACCTCCGAGAGCGGATTGGTCTGGTCCATGAACTGGCTGAGCTGGCTGCTGCCGAAGAACTCCTTGATGACCGCGCTGACCGGCTTGTAGTTGATCAGCTCCTGCGGCATCAGCGTCTCGAGATCCTGCAGGCTCATGCGCTCGCGGATCGCGCGCTCCATGCGCAGCAGGCCGATGCGGTACTGGTTCTCGACGAGCTCGCCGACGGTTCGCACGCGGCGGTTGCCGAGATGGTCGATGTCGTCGATCGAGCCGTTGCCGTTCTTCAGTAGGATCAAGTAGTTCACGACGAGGAGGATGTCCTCGCGGCGCAGCGTTCCCTGCTCGAGCGGAACGTCGATCGCCAGCTTGTGGTTGAGCTTGAGGCGCCCCACTGCCGACAGGTCGTACTTGTCGCCGTTGAAGAACAGGTCGTTGAAGAACGCTGTGGCCGTGTCCAGCGTCGGCGGATCGCCCGGGCGAAGCCTGCGGTAGATGTCGATGATCGCGTCTTCGGTGCGGTCGATCTTGTCGAGCAGCAGCGTGTTGCGCAGCGACGGCCCGCGGTTGAGCTCGTCGATGTAGACCAGGCGGAACTCGTCGATGCCGCGCTCGCGCATGATATCGAAGGTCTCGGCCTTGATCGTGCCGTTGCACTCGACCAGCACCTCGCCGGTGTTGGGGTCGACGATGTCGTGGGCGGGAATGCCGCCGATGATGTCCTCGAAGGCGATCGGGATCTCCTCGAGACCCGCCTCCTCCATGTCGCGAAGCGCCTTGCGCGTGAACTTGCGTCCCTCGCGCACCAGCACTTCGTCGGACTGGGGATGACGGATGTCGCGCGCCGCCTTCTGGCCGTCAAGCGTCTCGCGCTGGAACTTCTTGAACGCCTTGCGGCCCTCGATCCGGATGTGGTCGACCGGGTAGAAGTAGTTCAGCAACTCTTCGGTGTTCATCCCGAGCGCACGCAGGAGCACCGTTGCCGGGAACTTGCGGCGGCGGTCGATGCGCACGTACAGGATGTCCTTGGCGTCGAACTCGAAATCGAGCCACGAGCCGCGGTACGGAATCACGCGCGCGTTGAACAGCAGGCGTCCGCCGGCGCTGGTGCGTCCCTTGTCGTGATCGAAGAACACGCCCGGTGAGCGGTGGAGCTGGGACACGATCACCCTTTCGGTGCCGTTGACCATGAACGTGCCGTTCTCGGTCATCAGCGGGATCTCGCCGAAGTAGACCTCCTGCTCCTTGATGTCCTTGAGCGTCTTCGCGCCGGTCTCCGGATCGACGTCCCAGGTGACCAGCTGCACCGTCACCTTGAGCGGAGCCGAGTACGTCATGCCGCGCTGGTGGCATTCGGCCACGTCGTACTTCGGCGCGCCGATGATGTAGCTGACGAAATCGAGCTGGGCCGTGCCGGTGAAGTCCTTGATCGGGAACACCGACTTGAAGACGCCCTGGAGCCCGATGCTGGTCCGCCCGTCGGGGGCGGCATCGGCCTGCAGGAACGCCAGGTAGGATCGCCGCTGGATGTCGATCAGGTTGGGGACATCCAGCACCTTGCGAAGCTTCCCGAAATTCCGCCGAAGCCTGAAGTTTTGCGTCACTCGCGCCATTGCGACCTCTCCGGACCCTGCTTACGAACCACTACCGAATACGCGCGCGCCGCCGATTGGCGACACGCGTCCCTTCGACGCTGCGTGCCCCGCAAGGGGGCAACACTTCGTCGCGGGAATGACGATGCTGCGGCCGCCTTGCGGCCTCGGCACCGTTACTTGACCTCGACAGTAGCGCCTTCGGCCTCGAGCTTGGCCTTCATCGCGTCGGCGTCGGCCTTGTTCACGGCTTCCTTGACAGCCTTGGGTGCCCCTTCGACGAGGTCCTTCGCTTCCTTGAGGCCGAGGCCGGTCAGCTCACGGACGACCTTGATGACCTGGATCTTCTTCTCACCAGCCGCAACCAGAATGACGTCGAACTCGTCCTTGGCTTCAGCCGCTGCCGGCGCAGCCGCGCCTCCGGCCGCTGCGGCCACCGCAACGGGGGCTGCCGCGCTGACGCCCCACTTCTCTTCGAGGTCCTTCACCAGCTCGGCGATCTCCAGGACCGTCGCGGCCGACAGTTTCTCGATGATGGTGCTTCTCTCTTCCACGCTGAGACTCATTGTTTTCTCCTGGCTGCGCTGCGGCGTTGGGCCGACCTGCGCGTGTTGTTCCCGTTCGTTCCCCGGTTTTCCCGTCCCCCTTTCGGGGAACCAATGAGCGGCCCCGACTCCGGGGCGTGGGCCGCTTCGGCCGTCCGCCTGCCCGACGAGGGCGGCAGAAGGCCGTCCGCTTCGATCAACCCTCGGATCCTTCTTCCATCTGGCGCTGCCTTGCGCCGAGCACCTGCGCGAACTGCTGGGCCGGAGCCGACAGCACGCGAACGAGCATGGTGGCCGGCGTCATCATGAGCGCGAGCAGCTGGGCGCGAAGCTGGTCGCGGCCCGGCATCGTCGCGAGCTTGGCGAGCTGCTTCCTGTCGAGCAGCACCCCGTCCATGACGGCGCCCTTTACTTCGAACGCATCGTTCTTCTCCGCGTAGGTGTCGATCACCTTCGCGAACGCCACGGGGTCGCCGTAGCCGAACGCGAAGACGTTCGGTCCCGACAGCAGCGGCTCGACGACCTTGTTCGGCGTGTCCATGACGGCGCGCCAGGTGAGCGTGTTCTTGGCGACCAGCAGCTCGCCCTCGACCTTGCGCAGCTGGCCGCGCAGATCGGTCATCTGCGCGACGGTGAGCCCGCGGAACTGCGAGACGGCGACGAGCGGCGCCTGGCCGAACTTCTGGCTCAGCTCGCCGATGACGACTTCTTTTTCTGTCTGATTCATCGAATCCGTCCTCTGCTTCCTGCGTGTCCCGTCGCCGTCAGCTCGCGATCTTGAGGTCGCCGGTGTCGATCGGGACGCCGGGACCCATCGTCGAGGAAACGTACGCGGTGCGGATGTACTGGCCCTTGGCCGTCGAAGGCTTGGCGCGCACGACGCTGGCGATCACGGTGCGAACGTTGTCGAGCAGCTTCTCGACGCCGAAGGAGACCTTGCCGATGCCGACCTGGAGGACGCCGGCCTTTTCGACGCGGAACTCGACCTGGCCGGCCTTCAGCTCGCGCACCACGCGGGCGACGTCCATCGTCACGGTGCCGATCTTCGGGTTGGGCATCAGGCCGCGGGGTCCGAGGATCTTTCCGATGCGGCCTACGAGGCCCATCATGTCAGGCGTCGCGACCGCGCGGTCGAAGTCGGTCCAGTTCTCGTCGCGGACCTTGTTCACGAGATCGTCGGCGCCGACGAAATCGGCACCGGCCTCCTCGGCTTCCCTGGCCTTCTCGCCCTTGGCGAACACCGCGACGCGCACCGTCTTGCCGGTGCCGTGCGGCAGCGAGACCGTGCCGCGCACGTTCTGGTCGGCATGGCGGGGGTCGACGCCGAGACGCAGGGCCAGCTCGACGGTCTCGTCGAACTTGGCGCCCGATCCCCTGGCGACGATCGCCATGGCCTCGTCGAGCGTGTGGAACTTCTCGCGGTCCACCGATGCGGCGGCTTTCGTGTAACGCTTGCCTCTGCCCATGTTCCTGTCGCTCCGCTCTATCCTTCGACCGTGATGCCCATGCTGCGCGCCGTCCCTTCGATGATGCGGATGGCAGCCTGGACGTCGTTCGCATTGAGGTCGGGGAGCTTCTGCTCCGCGATCTGCCGCACCTGCGCGGCCGAGACCTTGCCGACCTTGTTCTTGTTCGGCACCGCCGATCCCTTCTCGACTCCCGCTGCCTTGAGCAGCAGCACCGAGGCCGGCGGCGTCTTCGTGACGAAGGTGAACGAGCGGTCCGAATACACCGTGATGACCACGGGAATCAGCACGTCGCCCATGCTCTGCGTCGCGGCGTTGAATGCCTTGCAGAACTCCATGATGTTGACTCCGCGCTGGCCGAGCGCGGGGCCTACCGGTGGGCTCGGGTTCGCCTTGCCGGAGGGGATCTGAAGCTTGACCTGATCGACGACTTTCTTCGCCATTGCCTTCGCCTACATCTTTTCGACTTGCACGAGTTCCATCTCGACGGACGTCGAGCGTCCGAAGATGGTGATCGCAACCTTGAGGGTGCCCTTGTCCGCGCGCACTTCCTCGACCACACCGCTGAAGTCCGCGAACGGACCGTCAATGACCTTGACCGCCTCGCCGATCTCGAAGGCGACCTTCGCCTTGGGGCGCGACGAGCCTTCCTGGAGCTGAACCGCGATGCGCTTGACCTCTTCCTCCGGAACCGGAGGAGGATTGGTCGAGCCGCCGACGAAGCCGGTGACCTTCGGAGTGCTCGTCACCGTGTGCCAGGTCTCGTCGGTCAGCTCCATCTGCACCAGCACGTAACCGGGATAGAGGTTCCGCGTCGCGGTGCGCTTCTTGCCCTTCACGAGCTCGACGACCTGCTCGGACGGGACCAGCGTCTCGCCGAACTGGGCTTCCTGCCCGAACGCACGGATGCGCTCCTCGAGCTGCCGGCGCACGCTCTGCTCGTAGCCGGAGTACGTGTGCACGACGTACCAGTGCTTGTCGCCCATGTTCGGGGTGCCTGCCTTTGCTTGCTCGACCTGCTCGCTCTGACCCAACTTTTCGATTGTGCCGCTCACTGCGCCTGCCGAACTCTCAGAACACCAGTCGCATGATCATCGAGATCAAGTAGTCGACGGTCCCCAGGTAGATCGCGACGAATGCGACGACGACCAGCACGACCCACGTGAACGCGGTCGTCTCCTTGCGCGAAGGCCAGTAGACGCGCTTCAGCTCGGCGACCGCCTCGTCCGAG
>DASXOZ010000003.1 GCA_036493895.1 Candidatus Binatia bacterium
TCCACGTTGAGGTCGTCGCGCTGCTTTTCGGTCGGTTCGAATTCGGGCTCTTTCTTCGTGGTCTCTGAGGCCGGCAGCAGGGTCGCGCCACCGTAGGCCGCGGGAACCGGCTTTTCCTTGGCCGCGCGCTGCACCTCGAAATCCAGCTCGATCTGCGAGCACAGGCCGAGCGTCACCGGGTCCATCGGCGTCAAGGTCGAGGCATTCCAGTGGGTGCGGTCGCGCACGCTCGCGATCGTGGTCTTGGTGGTGCCGACCAGGCGCATGATCTGCGCGTCCTTCAGTTCGGAATGATTGCGCACCAGCCACAGGATCGCGCTCGGCCGCTCGTGGCGGCGCGACACCGGCGTGTAGCGCGGGCCCTTCTTCTTGGCGGCCGGCGGCAGAATCACCTTGCTCTCCTCGAGCTTGAGGCGATGGTCCGGGTCCTTCTCGCCACGCTCGATCTCCTCGCGGGTCAGCTGCCCGCTGGAAATCGGATCGGAGCCCTTGATGCCCTGGGCGGCGTCGCCGTCGGCGATGGCGCGGATTTCGAGCGGGTGCATTTTGGTGAAATCGGCGACCTGATCGAAGGTCAGCGCGGTGTTGTCCAAAAGCCAGACGGCAGTCGCCTTGGGCATCAGCGGCGCGTTGCTCATGGCAAATCTCCTTTGTGCTTCGCCCGCCTGTCCTTGGCGAAGCCGGTGGTCATCAATGGCGGGAATTCGCGCCCTTATAGGCCTTTCGGGGCCCGTGGCGCAATGGTTTGCTAAAGTGCCTTGACAGGAGCCGAAACCGGTCCCAATTCCTACCTTGAATTGGCCGTTCCCCGCCGCCGGCGAGGGCCGATTCGCCCCCGAGATTGCTCTTATGGCCGCCAAAGCTGACCCAAAACCGGATTTGAGAATCGTGCTTTGTTCGCCAAGGGGCTTTTGCGCAGGCGTTGTCCGCGCCATCGACACGGTGGAGCGTGCGCTCACCATCTACGGCGCCCCCGTCTATGTCCGCCACGAGATCGTCCATAACAGATATGTGGTCGACAGCCTGAAGAAAAAGGGCGCGATCTTCGTCGAGGAACTCGCGGAGATTCCCGACAATACCAACGCGCCGGTGGTGTTCTCCGCCCATGGCGTGCCGAAGGCGGTTCCCGCCGAGGCGAAGGTGCGCAATTTCTTCTCGCTGGATGCGACCTGCCCGCTGGTGACCAAGGTGCACCGCGAGGCCGCGATCCATTTCAAGCGCGGCCGCGAGATTTTCCTGATCGGGCATTCGCATCATCCCGAAGTGGTCGGTACCCTCGGGCACTTGCCGCCGGGCGCCGTGACCCTGATCGAGACCGATGAGGATGCGCGCACCATCGCGCCGAAGAATCCGAACAATCTCGCCTTCGTGACGCAGACCACGCTGTCGATCGACGACACCGCGCATATCGTCGCGATCCTGAAACAGCGCTTCCCGAACATCAACGGGCCGCACAAGGAAGACATCTGCTACGCCACCACCAACCGCCAGCTCGCGGTGAAGAAGGTGGCGCCGGTGGTCGA
>DASXOZ010000004.1 GCA_036493895.1 Candidatus Binatia bacterium
ACCCGAACTATTCCGCGCGCGCTCTTCGTAGACCGTTCCTTCGCCTTGGCTATGTGGCAATATGAGCTCCGATCGTTCGGCATGCCGCTTGCTCCATTGCCTGCCTCGATGACCACCAGCTCCGCGCCAGAGTCCGGCGCGACCCGTCAACTTGTGCTCGGCACGGTGTCCTTTGCGGTGTGCTTTACCGCATGGGGCCTCGTCAGCGCGTTCGCTCCCACGTTTCGATCGCTCTATCACCTGACCGCCACCGAAGTCGCACTGCTCGTCGCCGTGCCGGTGCTCCTCGGATCGATTGCCCGTGTCCCGCTCGGGATCCTCACGGATCGTCGCGGCGGTCGCGTCGTGTTTGCGGCGCTCATGGCCATCGTCGCCGCCCCGGTCGCCATCGTGCCGGTCGCGGCGTCCTATCGCGCCTTGCTGGTGACGGCGTTCTTCCTCGGCCTGGCCGGCTCGTCGTTTGCCGTCGGTGTGGGATTCGTGTCGCCGTGGTTTTCGCGCGCGCGGCAGGGCACGGCGCTTGGCGTCTACGGCATGGGCAACATCGGCCAGTCGCTGGCCGTCTTCCTCGGCCCCGTCGTCGCCGCCTCGATCGGATGGCCGCGCGTGTTCGATGCCGTGGCGGTGCTGCTCGTCGTATGGGCCGTCGTGTTCGCGGCCGCCGCCAAGAACGCGCCGGCTCGTGGGCCGACGCGGACGCTTGCTGAGACGGTGGGCGTTCTTCGCCGAGCGCCGCTCGCCTGGGTCCTGTCGGGGTTCTACTTCCTGACGTTCGGCGGTTTCGTCGCCTTTTCGATTTATCTGCCCACGCTGCTCAAAGACCAGTTCGGCCTCACGCCTGCCGACGCCGGCTTCCGCACGGCCGGCTTCGTCGTGCTCGCGACCGCCTGTCGTCCAGCCGGCGGATGGCTGGCCGACCGCATCGGCGGCGCGCGCGTCCTGAACGGCGTCTTCACCGGCGTCGTGCCGTTCGCGCTGCTGTTGTCCTGGCCGTCGATGATCCCATTCACCGTCGGCGCGCTCGGCTGTGCGGCGCTTCTGGGCTTTGGCAACGGCGCGGTCTTCAAGCTCGTGCCCGAGCGTTTTCCCGCGGAAACCGGCACCGTCACCGGTCTGGTCGGCGCGATGGGCGGCCTCGGCGGATTCTTTCCACCGCTCCTGCTCGGAGTGTCGCGCGATCAGCTCGGTGTCGTCTGGCCGGCGTTCGTGCTCCTGGCCGCGGCCGCGCTGGCGTTGTGGCGCTTGAATCGGGCGACCTTCTTCACGGCAGAAGCGGCGCAAGCCACGGAGCTCCCGCCCGATCTTCGGCGCGCCGCCGATCGCATCCGGGCCGGGGTGCGCGCGACTTTCGGCACGAGCCTCCTCGTCGCCGCCATCGTCGCCGGCTCACGCAATCTGCAGACCTTCGACCCCGCGCTCGTCATCTACACCTTCGCGGTCATCTTCGCGACGTGGGGCGTCATCTACCACTACAGCGTCTGGCTCGATAAGCCGCCGACCCGCGTCTACTGGGAGCGCGGCTGGGAACTCTTCGGATCAGGCGGCCCGCTGCGTGCGGTGGCCCGCCTGGTGGCTCTGGCGTTCACGCAGCTCGTCGAGCAGCGATTCATCCGGCAGCGATCGACGATGCGGTGGGTGATGCATCAGTTGCTGTTCTGGGGCTGCATCATGGCCGTCGCGATCACGTTTCCGCTGGTCTTCGGGTGGATCTACTTCCGCACGCCGGTCGACCAGATGACGTACGTCACGCACGTCTTCGGCTTTCCGGTGATGAGCTTCCGGCTCGGCACCATCACCGCCGCGCTCATCTTCCACGGGCTGGACATCGCGGCCATTCTGGTGCTCGGCGGCATCGCCCTCGCGTTGTGGCGGCGCCTGCGCGACGAGGGTCCGATGGCAATCCAGACTTTCGCGGCGGACTTTTTCCCGCTGGTGCTGCTGTTTGCGATCTCGGTGACGGGCCTGGCGCTGACGGCCTCGCAGTGGTGGCTCGAAGGCGAGGCGTACAGCTTTCTCGCGATTCTTCACGCGATTACCGTGATCACCGGGTTGCTGTATCTGCCGTTCGGCAAGTTCTTCCACATTTTCCAACGGCCCGCGCAGGTCGGCGTGAAGCTCTATCGCGAGATCGGCGCCGCCGGCGAACAGGCACGATGCGCGAGCTGCGGCGAGCCGTTTGCCTCGCGCATGCACGTGGACGACCTCGCGCGTGTCCTGCCCCAAGTCGGCTTCGACTATCGCCTCGACGCTGGCGGCACGTGGCAGGATCTCTGTCCGCCGTGCAAGCGCAAGGCGCTCGCGCGTGCGCAGCTGCGCCTGAAGGGACCCGCCTGAGATGGCCAAAGTACCGGGCAGCGCCGACGCGATCCGCGACCAGTTCGGGCCGCATCTGAATTTCGAGCCGGCGGGCGGCTGGCAGCACGAATCGCAGCACGCGCCCGACAAGCTCGTGAAGACGCATTGCTGCTTCTGCGGCCAGCAGTGCGGCATTCAACTCAAGGTCCGCGACAATCGCGTCGTCGGGTTCGAGCCGTGGGAAGAGTTTCCGTTCAACCAGGGCATGCTCTGCCCGAAAGGCGTCAAGCGCTACCTGCAGAGCGGTCATCCCGATCGTCTGCTCGATCCGCTGATGCGCACGGATGCGGGCTTCCGCCCCACCACATGGGACGAGGCGCTCGGCACGACGGTGCGTCGTCTGCGCGAGCTTCAGGCGAAATATGGCCGCGACGCGGTCGCCGTCTACGGCGGCGCGTCGCTCACGACGGAGAAGGCGTATCTGGTCGGCAAGTTCGCGCGCGTCGCGCTTGGGACGAGGCACATCGACTACAACGGCCGGCTCTGCATGGTGTCGGCCGGCACGGCCTACAAGCCGGCGTTCGGCGCCGATCGCAGCCCGATTCCGTGGAGCGACATTCCGAAGGCGCAGGTGCTCCTGGTCATCGGGGCCAACGTCGGCGAGTGCGCGCCGATCACGACGAGCTACATCTGGCGCTGCCGCGATCGCGGCGGCCAGCTCATCGTCGTCGATCCGCGGTTCACGCCGATCGCGCGCAATGCGGATCTCTACTTGCCGGTGCGGCCGGGCACGGATCTGCAGCTCCTGATGGGGATGCTGCACATCGTGCTGCGCGATGGGCTCGAGAACCGCGCGTTCATCGAAGCGCACACGACAGGATTCGAGGCCGTGGCCGAATCGGTCAAGCCGTACGATCCGCGCGCCGTTGCCGAACGAACCGGCGTGCCGCCCGAGGCGATCGAGCGTGCGGCGCACATGTTCGCCAAGGCGGAGCGGGCCATCCTGCTTCATGCGCGCGGGCTCGAGCATCACTCGAAGGGCGTCGAGAACTGCTCGGCTGCGATCAATCTGTGCCTGGCGACGGGCCATTTCGGCCGCGAGGGATCCGGCTGCGCGATGATCACCGGCCAGGGCAACGGGCAGGGCGGGCGCGAGCACGGCCAGAAATGCGATCAGCTGCCCGGGCAGCGGTCGATCGACGATCCCAAGGCGCGCGAGCACGTCGCGAGGGTCTGGGGCATTTCGCCGGAGGAGCTACCGGGCGCCGGCTATTCCGCCGTCGAGATCATGGAGGCCATCCATCGCGGCGAGATCAAGGGCCTGCTGTCGATTTGCTTCAATCCGCTCGTCTCGCTGCCGGATGCGACGTTTACGCGTGAGGCGCTCGAGCGGCTCGAGTTCTTCGGTGTGATCGACTTCTTCCTCTCCGAAACCGCGCAGCACGCTGACGTCGTCTTGGCCGGGAGCCTGCAGGAAGAGGAAGAAGGCGTGGTCTGCACGGCCGAGGGCCGCGTCGTGCACATCCGCAAGGCGGTCGATCCGCCCGGGAACGCGCGCGGCGATGCGTCGATCTTCTGCGACCTGGCGGCGCGCCTGGGCAAGGGTCAGTACTTTCCCTATCGCGAGCCGCGGGAGATCTTCGAGGAGCTGCGCGAGGCGTCACGCGGCGGTATCGCCGACTACTACGGCATCACCTACGAACGGCTCGATCGCGAGATGGGCGTCTTCTGGCCGTGCCCATCCGAGGATCATCCGGGCACGCCGAGGCTCTTCGAAGGCGGCGTGTCGATGCACGCCGATGGCAAGTGCCGCTTCCAGCTGACGCCGTGGCGCGAGAGCGGCGATCCCGTGGATGCGGACTATCCCGTGTATCTCACGACCGGACGCGTCGTCAGTCAGTACCTTTCCGGCACGCAGACCCGGCGCATCGGCGCGCTCGTCGAGCAGTACCCCGAGCCGCGCGTCGAGATCCACCCGCGGCTGGCAGCGACGTTCGATGTCGACACCGGTGACCTGGTCACGGTCACGACGAGGCGGACCGAACTGACGCTGCCCTGCGCGGTCGTGAAGACGATTCGGCCCGACACCGTCTTCATCCCGTATCACTGGGCCGGCGACAAGAGCGCGAACCGTCTGACGCATCGCACGATCGATCCGCGCAGCAAGATTCCCGAGTTCAAGGTCTCGGCGTGCCGGCTGGCGAAGGCCGGTCAGGCGCATGCGCAGTTGCCGACTGCGACCGGAGCATCACGTGTCTGAAATGCAGTTCTTCGTCGACCCGTCGCGCTGCATCGGCTGCCAGTCGTGCCTCAATGCATGCGAGGAGTGCGAGACGCATCGCGGCGTCTCGATGATCAACTTCGACTTCGTCGACCGCCGCGAGAGCATTGCGACGGCGGCCTACGTCTGCTTCCACTGCGAGGATCCGACCTGCGCCGAGGTCTGCCCGGCCGATGCCATCAAGAAGGGCGACGATGGCATCGTGCAGTCGGCGCTGGAACCACGGTGCATCGGGTGCGCGAACTGCGTGCTCGCCTGTCCCTTCGGCATTCCGAAGCTTCATCCGAAGCGCGAGCTGATGATGAAGTGCGACATGTGCTACGACCGCACGTCGGTGGGGAAGAAGCCGATGTGCGCCACGGTCTGCCCGAGTCAGGCGCTCACGTTCGCCACGCCCGAGACCATCGCGCGCGAGCGTCGTGAGGTCCCGACCAATACGTTTCAGTTCGGGCGTGAGACGGTCAAGACCAAGGTGTTCATGATGACTCCGGTGGGCGTCGACGAGGTGTCCATCGACGTCGCGGACTACATGTGGGAGGCGCGGGCATGAGCACCGATCCGCTGTGGCGCGACGAGTTCTCGATTCGCGCCGCTGACGAACGCTACGTCGGCCGTCGTCAATTCGCGAAATTCCTGACGCTGACCAGCCTCGGCATGTTTGCCGGCAACCTCTGGATTCTCGTCAAGGGATTCGTCGAGCGCCTGCCGGCGTTCCCGCCCGCGGTCATCGCGAAGGCCGGAGACGTGCCGGTCGACGGCGTGAAGCTGTTTGCGTATCCGACGCCAAAAGATCCCTGCCTGCTGATTCGCACCGGCCAGGAGACCTATGTCGCCTATAGCCAGGTCTGCACGCACTTGTCGTGCGCCGTGGTGTATGACGCATCACGTCGGCAGCTCGAGTGCCCGTGCCATCACGGCGTGTTTGCAGTCGCGGACGGATCCGTGGTCGCGGGTCCCCCGCCGCGACCGTTGCCGCGCGTGACGCTCGAGCGTCACGGCGACGACCTCGTCGCCGTCGGCATGCAGACGGAGATCGCCCATGACTGAGCCGCGCCCTTCGGATCGCAAGCGGCGGCTCGTCGCGATCGACGGCGCGCTTGCGCTGATGGCCGTCGTCCTGATGGTTCAGATGTGGCTGCTCACCGCCACGCTCGAGCAGTTCCTCCGCGGTCATCGCTCGATCGCGGGGCCGGCTGCAATCGCCGCCGGCGTGTTGTTCGCCGGGTGTGCCGCGCTCGCGCTCCTGGTGCATCGCATCGACACGACCAACCGTCGCCCCACCGACAAAACCGAGCGCCGCTGAAAGGCCGCCCCGAATCTTTTCGGGGCGCACGTGAATGAATTCGGGGTCGTTCGTCCCGGCCGCCACGACAGCCGCTGAATTCAGGCCGATTTCACCATGCCCAACGGGCATTGACCTTGCACTGTGTCTCGACCAGGAGACGGCTATGAAACGAACGAAAACTGACCGCATCTGTTGCTGCTCGGGAACGACTCAGTGCTGCTGCGGACCCGATTGCACCTGCTGCGGCGGCAAGAAGTAGTTAGCCATCGCCGAGGTCGCGCAACGACCCTGCAGGCGGCGGTGCCTGGCACAGAGGAAGAAGACCGTGCCGACGCCGCCGCCGACCGATCGCACGCGAGACCATTATGAAGGCCGCATTCCTCCATCCGAAACATCCCGACCGAACCTGCTGGGGCTGCGACCGGCTGTGTCCGGCGAACGACCTCGGTTGCGGCAACGGGACGGTGCGGACCCAGCATCCGGTGGAGTTGTTCGGCGATGACTGGCTCGAGTTCGCCGAGGCACGTCAAGGTGGGATCGAGGGCGAGCCTGATCGGTCCGACATCGGGCCCGAGTTCGAGGGCAATGATCCCGACACGACGGAGTTGTGACGCCTGTGCGATTACGGGAAGCCCATATATGCGTAGGTTCAAAGCGCAGCTCCGGCATAGAATCGCCGAGACAATTCCGGGCTCGCGTCAGCCCGATGGCTCCGTCGGTCTCATCTGCACAGTTGCCAACGCTGCGCTGTTCTGCACCTGGCAGGGCGCTTGCTCTACAGCTGGTGATCGTTAACCGGGGGTAGCCCGTGCCCAAGTCATTTCAATCCCGCGCACCGTTCGCCACTGGATGGCTGATCTGCAGCATCTGCATGTGGTTAGCGGCGTTTGGCGTCGTCCGCAGCCGGGCGGCTGCGGGCACAGTGCCGCCGCCAGCCCCCCAGAAATCTTCCGCGCAGACCCCGAAAAATCCCTCGCCTGCCGCAGCCGCCCAGGCCGCAACTACGGGCACCTACGTTGGTGAGGAGACGTGTCTTCGCTGCCACGAGGCCCAGAAGGCCGGCTACGAGAAGAGCCCGCATCACCGCGCGATGGATCCGCGCACGCCGGCGGCCAAGCAGAGCTGCGAGACCTGTCATGGGCCGGGGAGCGAGCACGCCGAGGATCCGCTGCACAAGCCCGTCAAGGACTTCAAGAAGCTGCCGGCGAGCGACGTCAACGCGACGTGTCTGACCTGCCACAGCCGGGGCGAGCATGCGCTCTGGGACGGCAGCAAACACGAAACTCGCGGACTCGCGTGCACGACCTGCCACAGCGTCCACAGCTATCAGTCGCAGACCGCGCAGCTCAAGGCGAAGACCGAGATGCAGCTCTGCGCGACCTGCCATCGCGACAAGGTCACGAAGATGGAGCGGCAGTCGCACATGCCCGTGGCCGAGGGCTCGATGACCTGCTCGACGTGTCACAACCCGCACGGCGCCACGAACGTGAAGCTTCTCAAGAAGGGCGAGTCGGTGAACGACCTGTGCACGTCGTGCCATGCCGACAAGCGCGGTCCGTTCCTGTGGGAGCATCCCCCAGTCCGGCAGGGCTGCGTGACCTGTCACGACGCGCACGGCTCGCAGAACGACAGCATGCTCGTGGCGAAACTTCCGCTGCTCTGCCAGCGGTGCCACATCTCCACGCGTCATCCGAGCACCCTCTATGACGCGACCCAGCTGACGAAGCCGCAGCTCGAGAATCGCGGCTGCGTGAACTGTCACATCCAGATTCACGGGTCGACGCATCCGGTCGGCCAGTTCTTCCTGCGCTGACGGAGCACCTATGCGCACTGCGGCTTGCACGTTCCTCGTGTTGTGTGTCGCCTCCGCCTCGGTGGCGGCTTCTCCCCAGGCTGCCGACCGGCAGACGACAGCGGCGGCCGCACCGGCCCAGGCGGCGACGCCCGCCGACATCGGGACGACGACCAGCGGATCCTTCGATCTGGGCGGCCGCGGCACGACGTTCACCGGAGACAGCGCGCGCTTCAACCAGTTCCGCGATCTGTCGAACGGACTGTTCCTCGACAACTTCTCGACCTCCATCGAGCATCGGGGATGGTTCGGAGACGTTTGGGGCACGCACGCAGGACGCCGCGATGCCATCTATCAGGGCGAGTTGACCCGCCCCGGCAAGCTCCGCGTCTACGGCAGCTTCCAGTCGATGCCCTGGCTCATCAGCGACACCACGAAGACGGTGTATCTGGGCGCCGGGAGCAACGTCCTGACGATTCCCGACTACGTCCAGTCGCTCCTGCAGACGAATGCGAACAACATCAGTGCCGTCGTGCCCAACCTGATGCCGCTGACGGTGCAGAGCCTCCGCAAGTACTCGGAAGGGGGCCTGACGTTCCTGGCCGACGCGAACACGACCGCCAACGTGCAGGTCACGCATATGGACCGCACGGGCA
>DASXOZ010000005.1 GCA_036493895.1 Candidatus Binatia bacterium
GTCGGCCGCCCAGTCGAAATAAGCCGCGAGCGCGGGAATGAGCGTTGTAATGAGCGTGGAAAAGGGGTCACATGCCGACGAAAGAGCGTGGAAATCGACGATTGCTGCCGCCGTTTTCCGTGATGCCGCGCAGGGAGCCCCCGGAGCGATGTCCGACAGCCCGCCTCACGGCGAGGGGCTAGTCCTTCGCCTCCTGGGAGAGATCGAGGTCGAAAAGGACGGCACCTTCCTTGCGCTGCCGCCGTCGAAAAAAACGCGTGCCCTGCTCGCCTATCTGGCCGTTGTCCGCCGGCCGTAGCGGCGCGACAGGCTGTGCGCGATGTTTTGGGAGATCCCGGACGATCCACGCGGGGCGCTGCGCTGGAGCCTCAGCAAGCTGCGGGCTTTGCTCGATCGGCCGGGCGAGCACGTCGTCGCCGACCGGGAGACCGTCGCTTTCGTTACAGGCGGTATCTCGGTCGACCTATTCGAGGTGCGCCGGGCGCTCGCCAGCGGCATCGAGACGGCCACGACCGAGCGGCTTGTCGACTTGGCCGAGTCGTTCCGCGGAGAGTTTCTCGAAGGGCTCGACCTGCCAGCGTGCCATGAATTCCAAGCCTGGTGCACCGCCGAGCGAGAGGATGCGCGCATCGCACGGGTGCGCATCCTCGACACGCTGGTCGGACGCCTCGCCGAAGACCCCGGGCGCGCGCTGCCGTACGCTCGCACGCTGGTGCGGATCGAGGTCGCCGAGGAAGCCTTCCGCGCCCGCCTCGTATCGCTCCTCGGACGGTGCGGCCGCCGCGATGAGGCGCAGCGGCAGTACGACATCGGCCGGCGGCTGCTGACGAAATTGGGGGTACCAGCCACCGGCGTGCTGGAGGCGGCGTGGCACGCGCTGACCGCCCCGACGGCGGCACGGCCTCCGGACCCGGCCGGCGATCACGGCGGCGAAGGTATCGCCGAACCCGGCGGGATCTGCATCTCGGAGGACGCGTTCCGTCAGGTTCGGGGCAAGATCGAGACCGAATTTCGCGACAGCGGCGAGCCGGCGCTGAAGAACATCGCCCGGCAGGTGTGCGTCTACCGCGCTCGGCCGGCATCTGCGCCGGCATCGGCCATACCCGCCGCGACCACCCTGCCTCTGCCCGACAAGCCGTCGATAGCGGTGTTGCCGTTTCAGAACATGAGCAGCGACCCGGAGCAGGAATATTTCGTCGACGGCATGGTCGAGGAGATCATTGCTGCGCTGTCGCGCATCCGCTGGCTGTTCGTCCTCGCCCGGAATTCGAGTTTTACATACAAAGGGCAAGCGGTCGATGTGAAGCAGGTCGGGCGCGAATTGGGCGTGCGCTATGTGCTCGAAGGCTCGGTGCGCAAGAGCGGCAACCGGATTCGCATTACCGGCCAGCTGATCGACGCGGCCACCGGTGCGCATCTCTGGGCCGACCGCTTCGACGGCACGCTGGAAGATGTCTTCGGCCTCCAGGACAAGGTCGCGTCGAGCGTCGTTGGCGTTATCGAACCGGCATTGCAGGTCGCCGAAACCGCGCGTTCGGCCGGCCGGTCAACAAATGATCTCA
>DASXOZ010000006.1 GCA_036493895.1 Candidatus Binatia bacterium
AGGTCGCTGCCTGATCTACTTCGACTCGAACGGGAACACCGTGGGGGTCAGGCCGAGCGCCGAGACGTCGATGACGAGGACGAGGGAGCTTCTCGGCTTCGCGTAGAGGAAAATCTCCGGCCCAAAACCGGCTCGTCCAGAGATCAGAGGTTTTTCGTTCGGACAGCTCGGGAGGTTTGTCGATGAGCGATGTCATTCGCAGGACCCTTCTCACTCTCAAGGACGTCGAGGGCACGCGCGGAAGCTTCGTCCTGAACGGCGATGGCGTCCTGCTCGCGATGGAAATGCCGGCCTTCGCCGACCCGACGATGTTCGCCGACCTCGGTCCGCGAATCGAGCGGCTCGCCGAGAGCTTCACGGCGCTCGGCGAGGAGCTCGAGAGTTGCCTGCTCCGCTTCTCGGACCACCTGTTGAGCATCAAGTGGTTCGCGAAGGGCGGAGCGCTGTGCATCCTGACGGAGAGTTCGGTGAACCTGCCGGCGCTACGAATGGCGATGAACCTTGCGCACCGGCGCCTGGCCGGTGAAATCGCCGCCGCGCCGCCGCTGGTTCCCACTCCTGCACCCGCCCCCGCTGCGGCCGCTGCACCTTCGGTGAATGGCACGGCGCCGGGAGCCAAGCCCGCCGCGGAGCAAGCGGAGCAGAAGACCGTCCGGTTCTACCGCGGCCATCCCGTCGATTGACGTTGTCGAATCCTGACGGCGGAGCGCAGAGGCAGGACGGCGCGAAGCAGCTCGTTGGATCGTGATCCGATCCCTACGCGTGCTTCGCCCAGAACGACTCGAGCGCCGCAGCAACCTCCGCCGGCTTCTGCAGCGGCCAGTGGTGGCCGCAACCATCGAGCAAGACCAGCTCGCCGCGCGTCCGGGCTGCCAGGCGCTGGCCGAAGCGAGAGTCGATGAAAGGATCGTCCTTGGCCCACAGGATGAGCGTCGGCATCGTGATCGCCGCAAGACCGTCCTGCCATTCCTCGCTGACGCGAATCGCCGACCGGTAGAGCGCCAGGATGCAGCTCTTCATCGTGTCGTCGAAGTAGGCGGCAGTAACGAGCGCGTCTTCGCGAGGGGTGCCGGCAGCGATCATTCCCTCGACCGACTCGTCGTGTCCTACGGCCGACATGAGAAGCTCGCCGATCTCGGGCGTCTGCCACTGCTTTGCGATTTCGTGCCAGACGTACTCGCGATCGAGACCTCCGTTGCCGCACGCAAGCGTGCGCACGAGGTCCGGCCGCACCGACGCGACGCGGAGCGCGAACAGACATCCCCAGTCGTGCCCGACGAGATCGACGGGCTCTCCGATGCGCTCGATCTCGGCGACGAGCCAGTCGACGTAGCTCTCCTTGACGGGACGAAATCCGGCAGGAAGCGGCGTGGAGAAGCCCGGAAGCGAAAGCGCGATCACGTTGCGCCTTGCAAGATGGCCTCGCACCTTGTCCCAGAGACGGTGGGTGTCGGGAACGCCGTGAACCAGGAAGGCAGGCATGGCCGTTCCTAGCACCGGCGCTTGCCCGTAAGAAGTACCGCCGGATGTTCCGCACTCGCGAACCGGCAGCCTCGACGGGGCTGCCGATCGATTCGAGAAAATGGCGCAGACGCGATACACCCGGCATCTGCGAATCGGCAGTCGATCCTGCGATGCGATCGGCCGCGCGCGACGTGGGCGCAGTCTCCGACTGCAGCAGGAAACGAGACTTGTCCAACGGTCACGAGCTCATTTACCGGCGCTTCCTGCTCGGTTGCCTGCTGGTCTTCGTCTTCGCCGGATGTGCAACGACGGGCGGCACGCGGCCGCGCGGCCCGGAAGAGGCCGGAGCGTCGCTTCCGGAGACGCGAACGCCCGCGCCGCAAGCGAGGGTCCCTCGAGCCGATCAGTGCGGATCGGCCCTCGATCCCGAGCAGTGGAAGATCCAATGCTCCAGCGGAGACCTCGCCATGATGTGCAGGAAGACGGACCCCACCGACAGACGCTGCGCCTTCCGACGATCGAAAACGTACCGGTGGACGTACGGTTCCTTCTGCAAACGGTCGCTGCCCTGCTCGCGCCGGGCGTGTCGCTAGGGGAACCGCGGCGTCGTCAGAGCGGGCTGAACCACGGGCGGCTGTCGATGCTGCGGATGCGATCGTCGTCCCGTTCCACCGCCTCCGATGGCGGCGGGATCGCGAGCTCGTTCCACACCCAACGCGGGATGCTGCGTGCCCGTCCCGGTGCAAGCCAGCTGAACAGCGACATGACCGACGCAAGCAGTCGTTCCTCACCGCGCAGACGCTCGAGCAGCGCTTTCCAGTCGAGCTGCGAGCCGCAGCAGTAGAGGATGTTCACGATATCGGGGAAGTCGCAGCGCTCGCGTTGCACGACGTGGATCTTGCTCCAGATCAGCTCTTCGGGCGGCACCAGGCGCAGAGTATCGCCATGGATGCTCACCACCGGGCCGAGCGTGAGCCAGGCAGCATCGACTTCGCCTTTCCTGTTCGCCAGCTGCCAGATGATGTCGACGATGACGCCCCGCCCGGTCGCCCGGTAGATCCATCCTCGGTCGTAGGGTTTTTCGTCGTAGAGATCGTGGAACCCGGCATCGCTGGTGACCGCGACGATCGCGTCGCGATCCTGCGCGAGCACACACAGGTCCAGGTCCTTCGTGTTGCGCCAGATGGCAGTGTAGAAAGACGTCGCGAAGCCTCCGCTGGCCGCCAGAGGCAAGCCGCGTTCTCCTGCCAGAGTGATCACCCGGCGCATGCCATCCCACTCGGATTCCGCGACGAAGTCCTCCATGTTCGCAGGCGCGTGCACAGCAACGGGCGGCCGCGCGGCTCGCGCACTGCGACACCCGGAAGCGAGCGGCGAGTCGGTCGAAGGCCCGCTCATGGCGCCGTCCACTCCTGCTCTCCGGCAAGATTCCCACGACTGTCGCAACCGTTGCTCAACGTATAGATCGCATACGGCCGCTTGATCAGCGGCATCGCGACGTTGCGCACGGGAACGCCGCCGGGCGTCAGTCCTTTCTCGGCTCCATGGTGCGCGTGGCCGTGCACCACGAGATCGGCGCCGCCGCGATCGATCGCCTCGCCGAGCTGATAGGCCCCGAGGAAGGGATAGATCTCGAGGCGCTCACCCGCCAGCGTGTCCTTCACTGGAGCATAGTGGACGAGCGCAATCCTGTGGTCGGCTTCCAGTTCGCGCAGATTGCACTCCAGCAGCCGCGCGGCGTCCTCGGTGAGCTGCATGAACGCCTTCATTTCGGGCTCGCCGAACCTGTGCCCGCAGGCACCCGGAAATCCGCCGCCGAATCCTTTCGCGCCGGCAATCCCGATCCTTGTCCCGCCGATCTCGAGCGTGACGGCTTCGCCTTCGAGCACGATGACGCCAACGGCCTCGAGTGCACGTCGCACGGTGTCCGGCGCCTCGGCGTGGTAGTCGTGGTTTCCGAGCACGGCAACGACGGGCAGCGGCAGATCCCGCAGCTCGCCGACGAGCACGTCGGCCTGCGCCTGGTTGCCGAGATTCGTCAGATCGCCGGCAAGCAGCAGGACGTCCGCATGGGCCGCGAGCTTCATCCAGTGCGGCCTCAGGCAGCCTCGGGAATCCTCGGCTACGTGGGTATCCCCTACCGCGGCAATCGTGATCATTCGAGCGACTCGGGCTCACCCGGCTCCGCCAGCTCGATCACCGTAATGTCGTTGCGCACGGCAAGGCCAGGCAGCACTTCCTCGGTGATGCGCTGGACGGCCGCGCGCCGCTCCCGGGTCGTCACCTGTCCGCAGAGGTGCACTCGACCGTTGGCGACGGTGATGCGGATATCGAGCACGTTGACGCGCGCATCGACGGCGAGCGCCTCCTCGAGCCTGGCCACGAGGTACTGGTATTCCTGGTTCATCGCCGGCCTCTCGATACGCGATGCCAAGTTGGACTCGCCGTCATCGGCCGGCAAGAGCCGCAGAAGACGGGATGTTCGAAGAGGACTCGCACGGGGCGTCAGGCAAGCGGGTCGCCGCGTTTGCAGCGCGAATGCGTGACACCCGACGGAGGCTTACCGCGATGAGCGCGATATGGCGACGGCTGAGGCAGGCCGGCGTTGCGGCCCCGATCGACGATCGCCTGTTGCATTACGTGCTGGTCGGCGCGGCGTCCCTCGTCTACGTCAACGCGCCCGAAGCAAGGCTGCTGACAGGCGTCGATCCGTTCTCCCGACGTCGTGTCGAGGAGCACGCAGCCGCACTGGTCGCGCTTCTGCTTCCGAACGCAGCCGCGGTACGGACACGTTGAGCTCGAGCCGCCGGGGCAAGCGGCGGTCTCGATGAGACCGAAAGCCATACGCGTTCCCGAGCCTGCTGCAACGCCCGGCAAAATGTCGACGTCCGGGGCGATGGCAGGCGCATCGACTTCGTCGCGATGCTACGCTGCGCCCCAACGCGATGTGGCGATCCCCTGCTTCCGACTCGCGCAGCGGCATCGGCGCTGCGATCGTGGCCAACGTCACGCTCGGCGGCCTGCTGCTCGCGATGTGGATCCTCGAGGCGCGCTGGCCCGCCGTCTACTACCGGGTGATCCCCGAGGACGCGCCGATCGAATGGGCAACGTTCTGGGCCGAATTTCTCGCGGCTGCGGCGAACGCTCTTCTCGCGTGGCGGACCAGGCGTGGAGGCATTGCGGCATGGTGGTATTGCGCCGGCCTCGCGCTTTTCTGCTTTGGGGTCGCCGGCGAGGAAATCTCGTGGGGCCAGCGCCTGCTCGGGTTCCAGTCACCGAGTTACATGCTGGCCCACAATGTCCAGCTCGAGACCAACATCCACAACCTGTTCCGCCCCGAAGTGTGGAGCAGCGGAATCTATCTGCTGATTGCCGGGTTCGGGTTGCTCGCGCCGTTGCTCCTGCTGCTACCGGGACCGGCGCGGCTCGCGCGGCGGTTCTCGATCTACGTTCCGCCGGCGAGCTGGACTCCGGGCTACGCCGCAGTGCTCGCGGCCTACGTGTTTCGCCCTTACCACCTTTGCGAAGAAGTCGTCGAGCTGGCGATCGGTATCGGATTCGTGCTCGCGGCCGTGAACGAGCTGGGCGCCCGAAGCGAAGATTCCTCTTCATGGGGCGCCCCCGCTTCGCGGATGGCCGGCACTGCCGCGCTGATGCTGGCGCTCGGCATCGCGACGACATGGGCTACGCAGAACCCGCCCGTCGACGAAGCCCCGCGCATCGCGAGCGCGAAAGCCGAGCTCGAAGCGCTGCGCGAGGATCTGGTGGCGATGCGCCAGCAGCGCTCCGGACGATTCGTGACGAACTGCAATCTTCAGGCTCGCCTTCATTCCCTCGACCGTGAGCAGGTGCTTCTGCCCCTTCTCGCCGACGGTGCTTTCGCCAGGCTCGTCGCCACCGAGGATCCCAAGCGCGCGAAATACCTGCTCGACCCGTGGAACATGCCGTACTGGATCAGCGACCAGTGCGATTCGGCGGCGCGTTACATCATGCTGTTCTCGTTCGGGCCGAACCGGCGAAGGGAATCCACCGAGTGGGAGGCCGGGGGCGACGATCTTTCGACTTACGCGTTCCATCTCGGCACCCCGCGGCCGGGCGACTGGCACGCCCTGGCCCGCGAAGAGCGCGCAGGCCGCGCCGGTCACGTCGAAAAGCAGGAGCCGGCGGCCGACGGGGAGACGCCAGGCCATTGACCGGACGATGCCCGCCACAATAGAGTGCATGGGCAAGCGCGCCGGCCTGACCGCCTGCGGCGTGAGCAATCATCGACGGGGGTTCGCAGCCATGAAGAGCCTGTTCGGCCGATCGATCGCGATCGCCATCACGTGCATCGCGGCAGTTCCCGCCGCGGCCCAGTACCGCGACGACCACCTGACCTGCTACAAGGTCCATGATCCCGTCACGGTGAAGGGAACTGCCGACATCGATACTGCGGCATTCGGACTGGCTCCGGGATGCACGGTCTCCAAAGCGGCGCTGCTGTGCTCACCATCGGCGACGTCGAAAGTCGTCACCTCGCCAGTGGCTGCCTCGCTCGGCGGACCGCGTTCGGGCGGCGAGCAGATCTGCTACAAGGTCAAGTGCCCGGCACCGACGACGGACTCCCAGCTCCTCGTCGACGAATTCGGATCACGCACGCTCGACAAGCTGAAGACTTCGCTCGTCTGCGGGCCGGCCGCTGCTGGCGCCGGCGAACTGTTCACGTTCCAGCATTACGCGCGGGGGCTCGCGCAGATCGCGCAGACGAGCACCGCCGACGGGCCGACGCTGCACGTGCGCTCGCTCGACGGCTTCGCACCGGATACGCCCGATGCGGCCAAGTCGGCGCCCGGTGAAAACGGCGGCAGTGGAGTCGTCGTCGTCTTGAACAGCGTCGACGGATTCGGCGTTCGCGTCCGCGACGACCGCGATTCGCGTGCATCGCTCGGAAACACGGCGCGCCGTGCCGGCGCCGCGCTCGACGTGCGTGGACACAACGACGAGAGCGACAGCGAAACCGAGTCGATCTCCGTCGCCGTCGGAAGCAGCGGCGTTTCGACCACGGCGTATTTCCCACGACTGCAGCGCCTTGCGGGCGCCGCAGGCCGCACCGGCATCGTGACCTGCAGCGGAGCCGTCTCGGGCCAGGCAGGCGAATCCGTTCCCGGCGATCCGCGATGGTCGTGGACGAGCCCGGTATGGCCCGACAGCTACAAGACGGGCACCACTGCGATGGCCGACTCGGCGGAATTCCAATGGGAGAACGGCTGCGTCGACATCACGTCGCCCGACGGAACGGTGCTCAGCGGAGACCGCCTCGTGATCAGCCTCGCCAACAGCACCGCCACGCATCTCAAGCGCGTGACCATCACCGGGAGCGGCGGTCTTGCAGCCTTTGCGCTGAAGGACGAGACCTCGAACTGACGGCGGTGCGCGCCAGCATCTGAATCCCGGAGTTCCATGCCGGAAGGTCGCGCCTCTTCGTTCAATCTCAGCCGCGTGTTCACGCGCATGAACGGCGTGATCGTGGCGATCCTGCGTTCCCCGCTGCGGGGCTTGCTCGATGCGCAACTGATGCTGGTGACCGTCACCGGTCGCAGGTCGGGTAAGCGCTACACCATTCCGGTCGGCTACCAGCGCGACGGCAACTCCATCACGGTGCTCGTGTCGCGCGCGCAGACGAAGAAATGGTGGCGCAACTACCGCGAGCCGGGTCCCGTCGAAGTCTACACGCGCGGCCGTTCGCACGACGGCACGGCCCGTGTGATCGCGCCGGAGTCCCCCGAGTTCGCGGCTGCGTTCGAGACGACGTTTCGGCAGCTGCCGTGGCTCGGTCCGCAGTTCGGGATCCAGTACGCGCGAGCGAGCGGGCTGACCGGCGCGCAGCGCGACATCCTGGCAAATGAAGGTGCGGTGGTGCGGATCGACCTCGAAGCGCCTGGGGCCCGCACGAAGGACCCGGCAGTCGGCGGCACCGGCAACCGCTGAAGCTCTCCGTGCCTCCCGACTGGCAATCGCTTCTCTTTGTGAACGGCGTCTATCATGCGCCGCGACCGGAGGGGCACTTCATGTACTCGCCGAGAACCGTCACCGCTGCTGCTTTTTTTGCGATCGTTCCCATCGTCGCCGTTTCGCAGCATGCCGCGATCGCCGCATGCAGCCCGTCGTCGCCGCTTGTGAATCCCGACTTCGACGCCGACATCGTGAGCTGGACTTTACCGGCCGACGCGTCGTGGGCCGCGCCGCAGGACGCGGTGGCCGCGCTGGTGGAGCTTCGCGCGACGAAGTCCAGCGGGAGCGCGAGCTCGACGGTGACCGCGAACTTCGACGACGTGGCGTTCACGCCGGCCGGTGCGGCCCACTGCGCCGACCCGGTCTGCCCATTCAATAAGGTGACGGCTGATGACGCGCTTCTCGTGCTGCGCGCGTCGGTCGGTGCCCGACCCCATTCCTCTGGTGCCTGACCCCATTACATCCATTGTATGATCTCGTTGCAACCGTCGCTCGCTATGCATCGATCTGCACGTGCCGGCCCGGATCGATCGACAGCCACGCGACCGCCGCGACCAGGTAGAAGACCGCGACACTGGCAAGCGGAGCGTTCCAGGACCCCAGGCGGTCCAGCGCAACGCCGACGACGAGAGGACTCAGCGTCCCGCCGAGATTTCCGAACGTGTTCATCACTCCGCTGACGACGCCGGCATGCGCTCCGCCGATCTCGAGGCACACTGCCCATGCCGGCGCGACGCCAAGAGCGGCCAGTCCCGCCGCCGATGCGAGAAGCAGCGCCGAGACGAGCGGCACCGGCGTCACGATCGCAAGGACGACTGCCGCGGTGGCCAGCGGAAATCCGACGAGACCCGGCGTCCGCCGCCCTGCGCGAGCTCCCCACCTTTGCGTCAGGACGTCACTGAGCCATCCGCCGGTGAATACTCCGGCAGCGATTGCCAGCAGCGGGAGCGCTGCGAGCCATCCTGTCTGCGACAGGTCGAACCCGCGCGCACGCATGAGGTAGGTCGGCAGCCACGTCAGGTAGAAATACCAGCCGTAGATCGCGGCACCGTACATGATGCTGAGCGCAACGAGCGTGGGATTGCGCAGCACCAGTCGCCACGGCACCGCCTCGTGGCGCGGCAGCTCGCGGCGTCCTGCGAGAATCGTTGCGAGCTCGACGCGACCGACGCCGGGATGCTCGGCAGGATCGTCGCGAAACCAGCGCCACCACGCCAGCGCCCACAGCACGCCGACGCTTGCGAATAGCGGAAACGCATATCGCCAGCTCATGTGCCGAAGCAGCGCGACCACGAGCGGTTGCGTTGCAGCGCCGCCGAGCGCACCGGTCATGATCAGCAATCCGAACGCGCGCCCGCGCTCGGAGACCGGCAGCCATCGTGCGTACGCACGCGCAGTGGCCGGAAACATCCCGGCTTCCCCAATGCCGAACAGCAGGCGCGCCGCGACCAGGGTGCCGAAGCCGCCGGCCGAACCCGTGACCGCCGTCATCACCGACCACCACACGACGATGCGCGAAAGCGTCAGCCGGGAACCGAACCGGTCGGCGAACCATCCGCTCGGCACCTCGAACAGCGCATAGGCGAACGTGAAGGCGCTGAACACGATCCCCATCTGCGAGTCGCTCAGATGCAGGTCGGCGCTGATGGCCGGCGCGGCCGTCGAGATGCAGATGCGGTCGAGGTAGGCGATCGCGGCCAGCACGAGCGTGAAGCCGACGACGACGTGGCGAGTGCGGGTCGGCGACCGGCGGGGCATGGCAGGCGGCTGATAGCCGAATTCCCGCGGGATTCGAACATGCCGGGCGCCGCGGATGCTGCGCGAGCCGGCTTGTGTCATACCGGAGCGCATGACGGCAGGCAGCGGCCGTTCCTTGCGGCTCGGAGTGTTGCGGCTCACGCTCGGCGCGAGCACCGCGCTGCTGTTCGCCGTTTCGGTCCAGGCGGCCGATCCACCCTGCCCTCCGGCCCCGCGTCCGCTGTGTCGCGAGCTCGGCCAAACCGCACTTTCGATCGATGCCGCAGCGGGACGCTTCGACTGGTCCGGCTCGCGCGGTCCGGCCACCTCGCTCGACGAGCTGGGGCAACCCGTCGACGCAACCGGCTACCAGGTTTGCGCATGGGATGACGGTGGCCTCCTGGTGGCAGCGCAGCTGACCGGACGAGAAAGGTGCGACGGCTCTTCGTGCTGGAGGCTGCGTGCCCACCGTGCTGCGCGCTACACCGATCTGGACGGCGCCAACGGCTTCGTCCACGTTCTCGACCTCGGAGCCAGCGGCGGACCGGCGGCGACCGTGCATGCACTGGCCGTCGTCGACAAGCGCATCGCACTTCCGGTCGCGGGTCACCTCACCGTACAGCTCCTGCGAAAAGGAAGTCCGCTCTGCTTCGAGAGCTCGATTCCGGCGCGCGCGTTCACGATCAACAACAAGGACGGTGCGTCGGCGGCGATCCGGCTCGATGTCGCCGACCCGATCCCGCCTCTGCCGAGCCCGGGCTGCACGATCCAGCCGCCCGGCTATCGCTCCGCGACGACGACGACCGATGGTTTCGGGCGCACGTTCCGCGTTCACGTACCCGCCCTGGCGACAGCGGGCAATCCGCTTCCGGTAGTGTTCCTTCTCCACCCCGGGCTCGGCTCGGGAACGCAGATCGAATCCTCGTCGCGAATGGCGCAGCTCGCCGACGCCGAGGGCTTCGTGCTGGTTGCGCCCGACGGCACCGCCAGTGCCGGCGGGGTGCGATCGTGGAACGCCGGATCCTGCTGCAGGAGCGGCGCATCCGATGACGACGACGTCGCGTTCTTCTCGGCGGTGCTCAACCACGTGGAAGTCGGGACCTGCATCGATCAGCGCCGTGTTTACGCAGTCGGCGAAGGGACCGGTGCAATGATGGCGCACCGCCTGGCGTGCGATCTGGCCGATCGTGTCACCGCGATTGCCGACGTCGCCGGCACTGACATGACCGCTTCGTGCAAGCCCGCGCGGCCGGTGCCGGTACTGATGATCCACGGCGCAGCCGACGCCGTGGTGCCGTTCGGCGGCGGCATCGGCTGCGCGATGCCGGACGTTTTCCTCCGTCCCGTTGCCGATGCCGCCGCAGCGTGGGTCGCTCGCGACGGCTGCGATGCGGCAACTGCCGCGGCGTCGGTTGCCGGCGATGCGCAGTGCGTTTCCTGGTCGGGCTGCGCGAGCCGAAGCGCGGTCAGGCTTTGCCGGATTCCCGACGGTGGCCACCAGTGGCCGGGAGGATTTCCCGCCTCGGCCGTCGGACTGCGGGGCTGTCCGGCCGGTTACCAGAGCCGGAGCTTCGAAGCGTCGCAGTCCATCTGGGGCTTCTTCGCGAGCCACCCGGCAAGCTGAGCGCGGCCCCACCGCCGATTGCAGCCGGCCCGTCACGGCAGCATAACTTCCCGGATGCACCCCGAACTCCTGGTAGGAGGCGTTGCGGCCGTCGTCGGGGCGGTCGTCGTCCTGCTGTGGCGCGTGCAGGAGACGCGCCAGCCGGTGACGGAGCGCAAGATCATCATTCCTCCGCTCGGCATGAGCACCGGACTTGCGATGTTCCTGGTTCCCCAGCTTCGCATTCCGATGAGCTGGGCGCTTTGCGCACTGGCGCTCGGTGCGCTCGTGCTGGCCCATCCTCTCATCGTCACTTCGCGCCTGACCCGCAACGGCGACGTCGTGATGCTGCAGCGAAGCCGCGCGTTCCTGTGGATCCTGCTCGGCCTCGTCGTCGTGCGCCTCGCTGCGCGTGCCTACATCGGACAGATCGTCGATCCGCTTCAGACCGCGTCGATCTTCTTCCTGCTGGCGTTCGGGATGATCGTGCGCTGGCGCGTGACGATGTGGTACCAGTACCGGGCGCTGGTGGTACAGCCGATCCTCGAGCCCGCGGTCGAAGCGGTGTCGGGAAGATCGCCGCAGCGTTGACAGGTCGCGGGAAAACCCCGGATCTTCGCTAAGCCGCGTGCTCGGCGCCGTCGTCGATTGCAGCTGCCGGCGGCGCGTCTGCGGGGAGCGTGAACGCGAACTCTGCTCCCGCGCCCGCGCTGCCTTCGGCGCGGATCCTTCCGCCGTGGCGGACGATCACGCGGTGCACGGTCGCAAGACCGATTCCGGTGCCTTCGAAATCGCCCTGCTCGTGCAGGCGTTCGAAAGGACGGAAAAGCTTGCCGGCAAAGCGCATGTCGAAGCCGGCGCCGTTGTCCCGGACGAAGAACTCGCGGCCTTCGTCGATCTCCCGCGCTCCGATTTCGATGCGCGCGTCGGGGCGGCGCCTCGTGAACTTCCACGCATTCGACAACAGGTTCTCCAGCAGGATGCGCAAAAGCGACGGGTCTCCGGAGGCGACCAGCCCCGGCTCGATCGAAAGCAGCACGCGCCGCTCCGGTTCGGCGTCCGCCAGCAAGGATCCGACTTCGCTCGCGAGCTGGCTCAGGTCGACCGGCTCGACGCGAAGCGCGATCCGCGACACGCGCGCCAGCGACAGCAGCGCGTCGACGAGCTGGCCGATGCGGATCGTCCCTTCGCGGATCTGCACCGCCAGGTGGCGCGCCGCTTCGGGCAGGGACGCCGAGTGGTCTTCGAGCAGCATGTGACTCTGGCCGCCGAGCACGCGCAGGGCACCGCGAAGGTCGTGCGAGACCGAGTACGTGAATCCCTGCAGCTCGGCATTGGCTTTGCCCAGCTCGGCGTTGGCGGTGCGAAGATCGGCGTTGGACGCCCCCAACTCCTCGGTGCGCGCGGCAACGCGCGATTCCAGCTCGGCAGTGAGCGCCGCGATGGCCGCTTCGTCCTCGCGCTGGCGCTGGTCGATCGCGCGGCGGACCCTGTCGAGGGCGGCGACCGTGTACGTCGCGCCGCCGAGACAGACCACCAGTGTCAGGATGACGTGAATGTTGAATGCCGCCCTCAGGCTCCCACCGATCGCCGCGGCGTCGACGATGACGCCCGCCAGGAAGATCGTCGCCAGCACCAGGTGCTGCTTCCAGTTCCACGGGATGATCGCCGCCGATCCGACGCTGATGGCGACAGAGATCATCGCGTTCGACATGAAGTCGCCGCGCACGATGCCGAGCGTGGCCGAGGAGGCGGAAACTACGGCTGCCAGGGCCCACAAGGTCCAGGCGACCTGCATCGGTCGCGGCCACAGCCGCACGGCCGCCAGTGCCACGAGGGACGCTACCGTGCGGCCGGCATAGTGAAGAGCGAACACCCGCGGAGCGGGCGAAGTCGGAGAATCGACCGCGAGGAAGACGACCGATGCCACCAGGATCACCATGATCCCGATGCGCGCGGCCTCGGCCATGCTCAGATGCACGGGCGGACGCCCGCTGCGCGTCGCGGACGACGCGGCCGGCGAGGCCGACGAGGCCGACGAGTCGGAAGGCTCCCGCAATGCCATGAGAAGTGCTGCTAGCACGGCGGCAGGAGCTAATTCCACCAGGATTGGCCGGCAGCCCGCGAGGTGACCTGTCGCCGCGTACCGGAGTTCCTCCGGCCCGCCCGGTTCGCGCAGGCTTCGTCCCGCAAGTACTAAGAAGCGTGCGCCGGGGGTTCCATTCCCGCACCGGATGGAGAGCGATGGCGGGCGTTGTCGCGCTCCTTTCTCCGTTGCTCGCCGGCAGCCCTCAAACTGCCGCCGGCGCCGGCTCGACGACCACCACGACGACCAACCCGACTCCGCCGCCGACAACGACCCTCGCCGTCGGCACCGACGTCACTGGCGGTGGCCGTTTCCACGGCGGTTTCATCGCGACCCAGTTCGACCTGTATACCTTCGATCTGGCGGCGCCTGCCGTGCTCGTCGCGACCACCAGCGACGGCAAGGACTTCTGCAACGCGGACACGGTGATGGCGCTGCAGCGAAACGGCACCGTCCTTGCCACCGACGACGACTCCGGTCCCGGACAATGCTCGAAGATCACGTACCGCCTGACCGATCCGGACTCCTACCAGATCATCGTCTCCGGCTACCAGGGCCTGGCCGCCCCCGACTACTACCTCGACGTCGAGTTCGTCCATCCGGTCTGCGGCAACGGTATCGTCGAGCTGCTCGAGGAGTGCGACGACGGCAACATGAGCGACGGCGACTGCTGCTCGTCGGCATGCACGAAAAATCCCGACGGATCGCCGTGCGACGACGGGCTTGCCTGTGACGGCACCGACACTTGCAGCGCCGGCGCGTGCACCGTGCACTCGCTCAACCCCTGCCCCGGCGCCAACGGCGACGCCAACTGCTCGGAGAGTTGCAGCGACGCCGATCTGGACTGCAACCATCCCGATCCCGACGGCAGCGCCTGCGACGACGGCATTTTCTGCAACGGCGTCGACCGCTGCCTCCAGGGCTCCTGCTCCCAGCACGCAGGCAACCCGTGCCATGGCCCCGACGGCGACGGCAACTGCTCTGAGTCGTGCAACGAATTCGGCAAGGCGTGCAATGGCCACGATCCCGACGGCAGCGTCTGCGACGACACGAAGTTCTGCAACGGCAGCGACCACTGTCTCGGCGGTGGCTGCACCGTGCACAGCGGAAATCCGTGCCCGGGAGCGGACGGCGACGGCAACTGCTCGGAGTCGTGCAACGAGTCTGCGGAGAACTGCAAAGGCGCGGACCCGAACGGCAGCAAGTGCGACAACGGCCTGTTCTGCGACGGTAGCGATACTTGCTCCGGTGGAACCTGCAGCGTGCACAGCGGCAGTCCGTGCCCCGGACCCGACGGCGACTCCAACTGTGCCGAATCCTGCAGCGAAGCCGCGAAAAACTGCTCGGCGAAAGACGCCGACGGCAGCCCGTGCAACGACGGAGTTTTCTGCAACGGAGCCGACACCTGCCTGAACGGAACATGCAGCGTCCACGCCGGCAGTCCGTGCCCCGGCCCCGACGGCGATGGTAACTGCGCCGAGTCGTGCAATGAAGCGACCGCATCGTGCAATGCTGCGGATCCCAACGGCTCGGCGTGCAACGACGGCGTGTTCTGCAACGGCGCCGATACCTGCTCGGGCGGAACCTGCAGCGTACACGCGGGAAGTCCGTGTCCGGGCCCCGACGGCGACGGCAACTGCGCAGAGTCCTGCAACGAAGCCGGCAAGGCCTGCAATGCCGCCGATCCCAATGGCTCGGCGTGCAATGACGGCGTGTTCTGCAACGGCAACGATACCTGTTCGAGCGGATCGTGCACGGTGCACTCCGGCAACCCGTGCCCCGGAGTCAACGGGGACGCCAACTGCTCCCAGTCGTGCAACGAGTCCGGCAAGGCCTGCAACGCCGCCGATCCCAACGGCTCACCGTGCAACGACGGACTGTTCTGCAACGGCGCCGATACCTGCCAGAGCGGTGCCTGCAGCGTTCACGCAGGCAATCCGTGTCCGGGGCCCGACGGCGACGGCAACTGCAGTGAATCGTGCGATGAGACCAGCGACTCTTGCACGGCTGCCGATGCGAACGGCTCGCCGTGCAACGACGGTCTGTTCTGCAACGGCACCGACACCTGCCAGGGCGGCGCGTGCACGACCCACAGCGGCAATCCGTGTCCCGGCCCCGACGGCGACGCCAACTGCAGTGAATCGTGCGACGAGACCACCGACTCCTGCACCGCCGCCGATTCCAACGGCTCGCCGTGCAACGACGGAGTGTTCTGCAACGGCAGCGATACCTGCTCGGGCGGCACCTGCAGTGTGCACAGCGGCAATCCGTGCCCCGGCGCGGACGGCGACGGCAACTGCTCGGAATCGTGCAGCGAAGCCGGCGCCGCGTGCAACGCACCGGATCCGAACGGATCGGCGTGCAACGACGGGGTGTTCTGCAACGGCGCCGACACCTGTTCGAATGGCGCCTGCAGCGTGCACGCGGGAAACCCGTGCCCTGGCCCCGACGGCGACGGCAACTGCTCGGAGTCCTGCAACGAAGCCGGCGCCGCATGCAATGCGCCGGATCCGAATGGATCGGCGTGCAGCGACGGACTGTTCTGCAACGGCGCCGACACCTGTTCGGGCGGCAGTTGCAGCGTGCACGCGGGAAACCCGTGCCCGGGCCCGGACGGCGACGGCAACTGCGCGGAGTCGTGCAACGAATCCGGCAAGGCCTGCAACGCTGCCGACCCCGACGGCAGCGCCTGCGACGACTCGCTGGCCTGCGACGGCACCGACACCTGCTCGGGCGGCCATTGCAGCGTGCATTCGGGCAACCCGTGTCCCGGCCCCGACGGCGACAGCAACTGTTCGGAGTCGTGCAGCGATGCCGGCGTCGGCTGCACCGGCGCGGATCCGAACGGCTCACCGTGCGACGACGGGATCTTCTGCAACGGAGCCGATTCGTGCCTCAATGGTGCGTGCAGCGTGCACGCCGGCAGCCCGTGTCCCGGTCCCGACGGCGACGGCAACTGCGCGGAGTCGTGCAATGAGCTCGCCAAGACGTGCGGCGCGCCGGACCCGAACGGATCGGCGTGCAACGACGGCGTATTCTGCAACGGCGCCGACACCTGCTCGGGAGGAGCCTGCAGCATCCACGCAGGAAACCCGTGCGCGGGTCCGGACGGCGACGGCAACTGCTCGGAGTCATGCAACGAAGCGGCCGCCGCGTGCAACGCGCCGGACCCGAACGGCTCGGCCTGCACCGACGGCATCTTCTGCAACGGCAACGATACCTGCTCGAACGGCGCGTGCAGCGTGCACAGTGGTAATCCTTGTCCGGGTCCCGACGGCGACGCGGATTGCTCGGAATCGTGCAGCGAGGCGAACAAGGCTTGCAACGCGCACGATCCGGACGGATCGGCGTGCAACGACGGATTGTTCTGTAACGGCGCCGATACTTGCTCGGGCGGCACCTGCAGCCAGCATGCGGGCAACCCCTGCCCGGGTCCCGACGGCGACGGGAACTGCGCCGAATCGTGCAACGAAGTCGCCAATTCCTGCAACGCCGCCGATGCGGACGGCGCCGCCTGCGACGACGGCCTGTTCTGCAACGGCGACGACACCTGCACCGGCGGTACCTGCAGCCACCACTCCGGCAACCCCTGCCCCGGCCCCGACGGCGACGGCAACTGCGCCGAGTCGTGCGGCGAAGGTGCCAAGGCGTGCAATGCGGCCGATCCGGACGGCTCGGCGTGCAACGATGGCGTGTTCTGCGACGGCACCGACACCTGCATGGCCGGTACCTGCAGCCAGCACTCCGGCAACCCGTGCCCCGGCGGCAATGGCGACGGCAACTGCAGCCAATCGTGCAATGAAGTCTCCGACAACTGCACGGCGGCCGATCCGAACGGCTCCGCGTGCGACGACGGCAACAGCTGCACGGCCGGTGACGCGTGCAACGGCGCGGGTGCCTGTGTCGGTGGAACGGCAGTCGACTGCGACGACGCGGACCCGTGCACGACCGATACGTGCAACCAGAGCGGCCCGCTGTGCACGCACACGAGGATCTCCCACTGCGGCCCGCAGACGACGACCACGACGACGCTCGTCGAGACCGCCTGCGGCGACGTCAACGGCGATGCGACGGTCAGCGCGAGCGACGCGCTGGCGATACTCAAGGCCGCCGTCGGGGGAAGCCAGTGCCAGGCGCAGCCTTGCGTCTGCGATGCCAGCGGCGACGGCAGGATCACTGCAGCCGACGCGCTGGTCGTGCTGCGATTCGCGGTGCACCAGCCGGTGACTCTCTCCTGCCACTGCTGAGCGCCATAGAAAGCGACAAGAGCGACTGCGTCGTAGCCGCTGTCCCTCTCATCCACCGCCGGCGATCACCAGCGACGCAAAAAAAGAGGGAGGCCGCCGTGAGGCGACCTCCCTCGAAAGTCCGCTCGAGAAGCGGAGCTTACGGGATGCAGGACCCCGGATCGGCCCCGCACTCTTCGCAGAAGCCGTTGGCCTCGGCGGTCGGGTAGTCGGCGAGGCAGTCATCGAACGTGGGGTAGAACTGCGCGGCGAACGCGTCGCAGTACTCCGCCCACGATAGCTCGCATCCGCACGGCGAGTGGTCGCCGAAGCCCTCGAACAGGCAATAGTCGAAACATTGGCCTTCGCTATCACAGACATTATTGGGGTCGCAGCCGGGAGTCGCGTCGCAGGCCGCGACGCACGTGTCGAAAGCCGTGCACGTGTTGTAGCAGGCGATGTCGTCGATGGTGCAGCCGTCCTTTCGTGCAACGCGGCATTCCATCGGGCTCGAAGCCGGGCCGTGCTTGGGACAGATCTGCGCGTTGGACTGGAGATCCTGGCTGCAGAACTGGTTGCCCGCGCAGCTGTCGTCGAACTGCACGCAGTCGGCGTTGTTGGCGCAGACGAGCGTATCGTTGCACAGGGTCACGCCGTCGTCGTTGCAGGTGCCGCTGTAGCAGGTGCCCTCGATGTAGCGGCCGCCCTCGTTGAAACACGCCAGGGCGGCGATGCAGGTGTCCTGGGTCAGGCCGTCGACCGTCTCGCCGGAGCACAGCGCATCGCAGTCGCTGTAATTGATGTCGATGAAGCGGCCGGAGATCTCGTCGCAGCTCCCGCCTTCGCTGACCTGGCAGTTGAGGTCGGCGGTAATGAGCTCGCGGTAGAGCTGGCGCTGGTCCACACCCTGGGTGCGCACGCAGAGCCCTTCGAGCGCGGAGTCGAGACCACCGAGGAACGTCGTCTCGGTGATGTGGTGGCCGCACACGTTGATTCCGTCGACGGCGCTCAGGATGTCCTGGACGACGTTCTCGCCGTCCTTCTCGGAGCCGCCATGATTCTGGTAAAAACCCGGCCCGCGGCAGATCGTAACCTGGGCCTGGGCGGCCGGTACGCAGGCGGCCACCAGCGCGGCCGCGGCGGCGGTCGCCCACAACGTCGAACGTAGTCTCAACATGAACTCTCCTTTTTTGACGGTGCCTCGCCGTCCCTTTGAGGCATCCCCACCAATTCAGGGGTTTAGACCCTCGACCAAGGGGCGTCAAGCAACTGCGGGGCGTTGCGTCGTCGACCGGGCACGGCGCGAGCCAGGCTTCGGTCCTGCACCTCGACCCGTCGAAGACGAACCTGCACGGGTTTGATCGCGGGCGACGGGACTGTCGACGGTCGAGCGAGGGAAAACGCTAGGCGTTTCCGACAATTGCGCGTCTCGCGCTCATGCCGACAGACGCTTTTCGCAGCTCGCGCTTCGCGGCAGCCCTTGACGGCGCCTCCCCACCTGGGGTACACGAGCCCCGTTCGGACGTTGCCTCGTCTGCCGTTCGGCGTCGCCACTTCGGTGTCGGCGCCGAAAGGCAATCCAACGAGGAAACGGATGTCGACGTCCTTTACCCGCTTCGGCGGGTCCTCCCGCAAATCGGACCTCCAGCGTTCGGCCGAGGTGCATCGCCGTTTCGAAGGCGGCACGGCCGACTCCCCTGCCGTGGTGTGGAGCCCTTCACTGCCCGATGAAACGCGAGGCGGCGGATCGGGAGCAGCAATCCTTGTGACCATGGTCGCACTGGCGATCGGCGCAGGGCTTCTGGTTTGGCTCTACGGCTGCGCTCCTGCGCAACCGCCGGGGCCGTCCTCGACAGCATCCTTTCCCCAGGTTCCTGGCTCGCGAGCCGCGGCGCGCTCGTCCTTGCCGTCGTTGCAGCCTGGCATTCGCTCCACCGAGGGGGGTGGGCTTGGCGGCCACCGAGCAGCAGGCGATGTCACTGGCGCGATGACGGCGGGAAATGCGTCCGCGGGGGGAGCCGCGAGCAGGCCGGAGAGTTCCGGGACGGAACGAGCCGTGCGAGACCGGAGCGGGCTGGTCGATGCATGGCCGCAGGTGCGCACCTCCTCGCCCACCTCACGGGCCGTTCCGGGCTCTCCACAGGGTTGACTGCGAGAACGCGGGCGGTGCGACGAAAGCGCACCGCCCGCGGTACCTGCGGTCCTCGCTCCAACGCAGTCCGCGATGTTCGCGGCGGCGCGTCAGTGTGATCCGAACATCGCCGCGGCGATCAGCCCGATGACGAGCAGCAGCACCAGTCCACCCAGCGGCGATCGCGTGCTCGTCGCCGTTTGACCGTCGCTCGGCCCCGCTTCGTCGTGATTCGGGCTGACCTGCGTGTACGAGAGTCCCGTTCCGGGAACTCCCACTGTCGTACGCGTGCCGGTTTTGCCGAAGGTCACATGGGCGCCGCGCACACCAACGGAGACGGACGAGCTCTTCTTGCCGATGTTGAGGCGAATGCCCGGCAGCAGCTTGATGGATCTGCGAAAGCGGAAGTACCCCACGACTCGCCTCCTGAGTTCCCGAGGTGTCGGGACTCCCACGATCTGCGGCTGAACCTGCAAAAAGCAGCATACCGAAAAACCCACCCGCAGGTCCACCGCCCCTTTTGGGCCGGCGCCTTGCTGGCGCCGCTGTCGCGCCGCTGCGATGCTGGCACCCTCGCCTTCTCCCCGCTAGCGTTCCGTGATGGCAGCAAACGCTCGCTACGACCTCTACTACTGGCCGTTCATCCAGGGCCGCGGAGAATTCCCCCGCCTCGTTCTGGAGGCCGCGGCCGTCTCGTACAACGACGTTGCCCGTTTGCCGGAAGAGGAAGGCGGCGGCACCGCGCCGCTGCTGTCCTTCCTTCGCGGCGACCGCGCCGATGTGCTGCCGTTCGCCCCGCCGTTTCTCGACGACGCCGGCGTCGTCGTCGCGCAGAGCACGAACATCTGTCGTTATGTCGCCGAGCGGCACGGCCTCGCGCCCGACGGCGAAGCGGGCCGCGCCCACGCCTTGCAGCTTGCGATGACGGTAGCCGATCTCGTCGATGAGGCGCACAACGTCCATCACCCCGTTTCCGGATCGCTGTACTACGAGGATCAGAAGGAAGCCGCGGCGGCGGCCGCCGCCAGGTTCTGCGAGGAGCGGATTCCGAAGTTCCTCGGCTATTTCGAGCGCGTGCTGTCGATGTCAGGCGGCCGGTGGCTGCTCGGCGCGAACCCGAGCTATGCAGACCTCGGCGTCTTCCAGATGGTCGCCGGTCTCCAGTACGCCTTCCCGCGCACGCTCGAGAAGCAATCCGCGCGCGCGCAGGCACTTCTCGCCCTGTGCAAGCGCACGAGCGAGCTGCCGCGCATCGCCGCCTACCTCGCTTCCGACCGGCGCATCCCGTTCAACGAGATGGGGATCTTCCGCCACTATCCGGAGCTGGACCTTCCGGGGTGAGCGGTGCCTTTGATGACGAAGGGCCGATGACGGCGCAGTGATGATTCGCCGCACCCGGCGTCGCACTCGCGCCATGCTGTGCTACACCTGACGCGGTGAATGCCGGGAACGCCACGGCGCCCGGCAATGGAGGAAGACCATGACCGAAACAGATCCGATCGATCCGCAGCAGCAAGAGATTGCCCGCCTGCGCGCCGAGAACGAACGGCTCAAGAAGCCGAAACCACGGCCGGACGGGGTTTCCTTCAAGGTGTCGGACAAGGGCGGCGTCTCGGTTTACGGCATGGGCCGCTTCCCGGTGACGCTGTACGTCGAGCAGTGGGACAAGCTGCTCGCCCGCGCCGACGACCTGAGGGCTTTCATCGAGGAGAACCGCGCATCTTTGAAGAAGAAAGACGCGGAAAAAGACGCAGAATAGGACTCCGAGCCGACACGCGAGCATCGCCTCGAAGCGAGCGGTGCTGGTGCGGCGCACGACGTGCGCGAGCTGGGTCGGAAAGACGCGCCCGCGGTCGGGCGCCAGGCTGGCGTTGCGATCTTCGTCGTCGATCATCGCTCGCACCTTCGAAGAAGACTCCGGCGAAAGGTTCGTGGCGGCGCCCCGCGCTGTCCACGGCCCGCGGATGAACCGCGCCGGCGCGTCCGCATTCGCGGCGCCGGCGGGTTTTCCCTACTATCCGCCGCTTTCAGGAGACCTTGTGCCGAGCGAAACCCCCACACCCGCCGCCGCATCGGGCAGCAGCCGCACGGCAGGCCTCGATTTCGTCCGCCAGCGCGTGGCCGACGACCTCGCCGCCGGAAAGAACCAGGGCCGCGTCGTTACCCGGTTTCCTCCTGAGCCCAACGGCTACCTTCACATCGGTCACGCCAAGGCGATCTGCCTCAACTTCGGCATTGCGCGCGAGTTCGGCGGCCGCTGCCACCTTCGCATGGACGACACCAACCCGACCAAGGAGGACGTCGAGTACGTCGATTCCATCGTCGAGGACGTGCGCTGGCTCGGCTTCGAATGGGGCGAGCACTTCTACCACGCGGCCGACTACTTCGAGCGGCTCTACCAGTACGCCGAGCAGCTCGTGCGTGGCGGCAAGGCTTTCGTCTGCGATCTCAGCGCCGACCAGATGCGCGAATACCGCGGCACCTTCACCGAGCCCGGCCGCAACAGCCCGTGGCGCGAGCGCAGCGTCGAGGAAAATCTCGATCTTTTCCGCCGCATGCGCGCCGGCGAGTTCGGGAGCGGGGCCCGCACGCTGCGCGCCCGCATCGACATGGCTTCCCCGAACATCGTGATGCGCGACCCCGTGCTCTACCGGATCCAGCGCACGGGGCACCATCGCAGCGGAGACAAGTGGTGCATCTACCCGATGTACGACTTCGCGCATTGCCTGTCGGATGCGATCGAAGGCATCACGCATTCGATCTGCACGCTCGAGTTCGTTCCCAACCGCGCACTGTACGACTGGGTGCTGGACGAGCTTCTGCCAGCCGACGTGCCGAGCCGGCCCCGGCAGATCGAGTTCGCGCGACTGAACCTTGCGAACACCGTGATGAGCAAGCGCATCCTTCGCGGCCTCGTCGAGGGAGCACACGTCAGCGGCTGGGACGACCCGCGCATGCCGACAATTTCGGGCATGCGCCGGCGAGGCTATTCGCCGGCCGGCCTTCGCGCGTTCTGCGAAAGCGTCGGGGTGGCCAAATCCGACAACACGGTCGCCTTCGCGCAGCTCGAGCATCACGTGCGCGACGACCTCAACCGCACCTCGCTGCGCGTGATGGGCGTGCTCGATCCGCTGCGCCTCGTCATCGAGAACTGGCCCGAAGGCAAGGTCGACATGGTCGAGGCGGTCAACAATCCCGAGGACGCGGCGGCGGGGACGCGCCAGGTGCCGTTTTCGGGAGAGCTGCTGATCGAGCGCGACGACTTCATGGAAGACCCGCCGAAAAAGTTTTTCCGGCTGGCGCCCGGCCGCGAAGTGCGCCTTCGCTACGCGTACTTCGTCACGTGCACGGGCGTCGAGAAGGACGCCGCGGGGCGCATCACCACGCTGCGCTGCACCTACGATCCGGGCACCCGCGGCGGCGACTCTCCCGACGGCCGCAAGGTCAAGGCCACTCTTCACTGGGTCTCGGCCGCCCACGCGGCGCCCGCCGAAGTGCGCCTGTACGATCCGCTCTTCACGCGCGAGAACCCGATGAAAGTCGAAGACGGCAAGTCGCCGTTCGACAATCTCAATCCCGCTTCCCTCAAGGTGATCCAGGCGCGCGTCGAGCCGTCGCTCGCGTCCGCACGAGCCGGAGAGCGCTTCCAGCTCGAGAGGATCGGCTACTTCTGCGTCGACCGCGATGCGACGCCAGGCAACCTCGTCCTCAACCGCACGGCAACGCTCAAGGACGAATGGGCCAACATCCAGAAGCGCGAGGGATAGCCTTCTACGCCGTCTCGAGCGTCGCGGCGCCGGGAAGCTGCAGCACGAACCCGCCCGGCGGAGACGCGGCGCCGCCGGCTCGCACGCGGTAGCGGCCTCCGGGACCGCGACGGATCGAAAGGTCGAGGTCTCCGAACCACGTCGGCAACGCGCACACTTCGATGCCGTCGCCGGTCAGCCACTCGCTCCTCAGGCCGGCGCCGATGACGAGCGCCGAATCGCCCTCGTGCTCGTAGACGAGCATCGAGCGCAGCGCGATCGAGTATTCCGCGCCGATCCAGCAGTGCGGAAGGTCGCCGAGATGGGCCGGCGCCGTTCGATTGTGCCAGACGATCTCCGACCACTGTTTCCACTGGGGCGGGTAGCGGTCGCCGAGCAGCGCATCGAGCAGCTCGTTGGCGTCGTCGCGGCGGCCCAGGCGCACCAGCGCACCGACGATGCGGACTTCGTACGGCGAATAGTTCGTCCACTGGCTCGAGCCGTCGCGCCGCGCACGCACACCCACCATGTATTGATCGAAGGTGCGCGCGACCGCGCCGGGCGGAAGCACATCGACGGCGCCCGCCAGCGAGATCGCACCGGCAATCGCCGTCGGATCGAAGTCTGCCCATTCGACCGACGCCGGGATCGTGTCCAGGCCCCGCTCTTCCATCACGATGCGCACGGAAAATCCGATGGCGGCAGCCAGGTCGTCGGCCGCCGCGATCCAGCGCACGCGTTCGCGCGCGAACGCTTCGGCATCGGTGCCGCGCCCGGCCGCAGCGGCGCGCGCACCCAGGGACTGGGCGAGATACGCGGCGTCGCGGTACCCGCGCAGCGCCCAGAAATCGTCCCAGTACGAGTGCACCGGATGCGCGAGGTAGCCTTCGTGGCTGACCGATTCGGGAAGCAGCCCGAAACAGGACCGCCGCGGTCCACTGCGGAATTCGTCGGTCTTGCGCAAGGCGCGCTGGCTTTCGAGGTAGACGGCGGCACGGATGCAGCGCGGCCACATCGCCTGCGCGAACTCCTCGTCGTGCATGAAGCGGCAGGCTTCGGACACCGCGTGGATCAGCTGGCCGTGGCTGTCGTGCTCGACGAGGGAATCGACTCCGTTGCGATCGACGCAGCACGGCACGTAGCCGTCTTCGCGCTGGAACCTTCCGTACCACTGGATGTAGGCACGCGCGGCGTCCGCGCGGCGCGCGCGCAGCAGCGCCGCAGCCATGATCGTCCCGTCGCGGATCCACGAGCGCGTGTAACGCCGCGGCCCCGGCTGCAGTGCCACGCCGTCGCGGCACGAAAGAATGTCGCCGATCGACTTGAGATAGGTCTCGAGCGCGTCGCGCGCGACTTCCGGAAACTTCAGCAGCCCGACCGGCAGCGCTTCGTGCCACTGCGCGATCGCACGCTCGAGTCGCCGCGCACCGTCGCCGGCCGGCACGGGATCGCGATGGACCGGCTCGCCGCCGCCGTCGTCGTACAACGTCGCCTGCACCTCCTTCTGGTAGGCAACCGGAGGAGTCGAGCCGCGGCCGACGAGATCGACGCGGTCGGTGGTCGTGTCCGGCAGGCACGCGACGAAGACGTCGCTGTGACCGGACGCGTCCACCACGAGGTCGAAGCGCAGCGCCGCGCCGGAGTACCCGTGTCTGTCGGCCACCGACGTGCGCGTGGGAAGCACGCCGCGCACGAGGAACGGCGTCAGCCCTCCCTCGTCGATCGTCGTCGCGCCGAACCCGCTCCATGCAGGATCGCTCGTGATCTTCGCATCGCGCCCGATGCGCACGACATTGCCCTCGGCCGCCAGCGTCTCGATCTGCATCGGTCCGCCGAGATTGCGAAAGGCCTGGGACGGAGGCGTCACCTGGAAAGGACGCACCGAGACGACGAGAGTGATGCTCCGCGGCTCGGCGGCCAGGTTGCGCACGCGGTAGCGCACCACGACGTGCTCGTCGCCCCCGTTCACTTCCGCGAACGGCGTGACGACCAGCTCGACGCCGTCGCGATGCCAGCCCACCGACGGCAAGGGGAATCCCCCGCCCTCGAGGCTCATCGAGCGCTCGACGTCGGCCCACGTGATCCACTCGGGATTTTTCCCGTCCGTGAGCAGCAGCGACGGCTCGATCGTAAAGCCGCCCTCGCCGATCTCGACCGCGCCGTCCTCGTTGATCAGGCCTACCGGGCCCGAGGTCGGAGTGGCCACCGGCGTCCACAGGATCTGCTCGCGCAGGAGATACCGCGGGAACGTTCCGCGCGGGACCGCTTGTGCGACGTGCGTGAGGAATTCCGACGGCGTGCGCGACCAGGAGGGCGAGCGCACGTCGATGTCGGCCACTCCGACACCGGACTTCGCGTCCTCGGCGACGGCCTCGATGCGGATCGCACAGATCCTGGCAACGACGAACGGCACGAAGGACGCGGCGGCGCCGGCGTGCGTGGCCTCGTATGCGATCGACCACTGGCCGTCGGAGTCGCGGGTGTTGACGCGGAACGACGCTGGAAGTGCGCCGATCGTCCACAGGATCACGAGCCCGCCAACGTCGTGGGTGTCGTCGAAGTCGATCTGCAGCCAGTGCGGCCCGGCATCGCTTGCGCTGAGCCACGAAGTGCCCGCGTGCCGGTCATAGGCCAGTTCGGGCGTGGTCCCCGGCGCCGTGCTGCTCGCTTCGATCTTCGCGAAGTGCGGAATGCCGCGATCGACGAGGCGGATGCTGCTGATATCGATGACGCCGCGGCCGCCGGGGGGCGCGACGACGGCGATCTCGAGGCGGCTGATGGCTTTCGGCTCGCCTCCGCCGGCCGGTCCCCATGCGAACTCGAAAGCGTAGCTGGGGATTCTCAGCCTCATCCAGTCGGTCGGCGGCGAGAACGACTCCTGCTTCCAGCGCCACACGCTCTCGCCCGAGCTGTCCATCACCTTGATCTCGAGGACGTTGGCCGGGGCGTTGCCCCGCACGCGCAGCCGCATCTCCCAGACCTCGGGAAGCTCCACGGCGACTCGGTGCACGGCGACGACGAAGCCGCCGCCCTCGTGGAAATCGTACTCGAGGCGAAGTGCCGGCGTGGTCGAATCGCTGGTCGAAGCGAGCGCAAGCTCGGCCAGTCCCGACGTGACGACACCCCAGCGGGCCGGATCAGGGGGCAGGGTGACGTCCAGCAGGGGAGGGTGCTCGTCGCTCATGGCACCTTTCATGAACGGGATTGCGTTCTGACGCCACGCTGCCCGATGCGGCGACGGCAGGGCCGCACCTCAAAGCCCCCGGCTCCGCCGCCGCACCGGGGAACGTTGTGGGCGCCCGCGACGGGGATGATACGATCCGCAAAGGGGTTTCGTGACGGGGAAAATCCCACCCGACCTTATCGCCGCATGGACCCCGGTCGCGTCATGGAGCTTCGCGGCGTTCGGGCTCGCGCTCCCCTCGTGTTCTTTTTCCCTCCGATGGCTCCGCAGCCCTCGGCGCGACGTTCAGCTCCGGATGATCCATCTCACGCCGGTGCTGCTCATCGGCGTGTCCCTTCTCGTGAGCCGCGCCGATTTTCGCCCGATCCCGCCACGCGAGCCGCGCGCGCGTGCTCTGCCTCGGCGCTGTTCGGTGCTGCCACCGGCGTAGTGATCGCTTTCGACGGATCGACGTCTGCGTTCACGCCGCGGTTCGATCGCACTCGCGCTGTCGCCGTACGACCGCGTCGCGCTCGCGCCGTCCGCTCGCGCTCTCGCACTGGACTTCTTCGGCCCGATCGGCAGCTGCGTGCTCGCGCAGTTCGTGATGCTCGAACGGTGGCTGCGCCGCGACGGAGCGACGCGACGGTCGCGCTGGCCGCGCTTGCATCGATCCGTGCCTGGTTCGTGATCGACAGCGGTTACGGCCTCGTCTACGGCGGCGCATGCAACGTCGAATGGGTCAACGTTCCATCGTTGCTCGTGCTCCTGCCGCCGTGGGCGCTGCTGCGGACTGCCGGCAGGGACCCGGATTGACGGACCCGCGTTATGGGGTCAAAGTCAAGCTCCGTAGCCCCGAACGAGCCCCGCATGAGTGAGCGCCCGATTCTTCTCAACAGCGCGTCGCGACATCGTTTCGTCGCGAGCGTGCGCCAGCTCGCGCGTTCACCGGTAGGGCCGCGCGTCAAGCTCTATTTCTGTTCGCTTCTTCTGCTGCTGCTGACGATCAACGGGCTCAACGTCGCAAGCAGCTTCATCGGCCGCGACTTCATGACCGCGGTAGCCGGCCGCAATTCCACCGAATTCCTCCAGCAGACGTTTCGCTACGTCGGAATCCTGCTCGTGCTGACGCTCGTCGCGACGATCATCCGCTGGGTCGAGGAGAGGCTTGGGCTGCTGTGGCGCGAGTTCCTGACGACGCGCCTGGTGGATCTCTACATCGGCGAGCACCTCTACCACCGGCTGGCGCAGTCCGAGCGCATCGCCAACCCGGACCAGAGGATCACCGACGACGCGAAGGCATTCACGACGACGACCGTCTCGTTCATGCTGCTGGTGCTCAACGCGACGCTGGCCGTGATCTCGTTTTCCGGCGTCCTGTGGAGCATCAGCCCGATGCTGTTCGTCGTCGCGGTCAGCTACGCGACCGTCGGGTCGGCGGTCGCGTTCTGGCTCGGCAGGCCGCTCATCTGGATCAACTACGACCAGTTCGATCGCGAGGCAGAACTGAGGTCCGACCTGGTGCAGGTGCGCGAGCACAGCGAGTTTGTCGCGCTGGCGCACTACGAAGACCATTTCCTCGACCGCCTGCACATGCGCATCCAGCGACTGGTTTTCAACTACCGCAAGCTGATCGCGGTCAACCGCAATTTGAATTTCTTCACGAACGGCTACAACTACCTGATCCAGGTGATTCCCGTGCTCGTGGTCGCGCCGATGTACATCCGCGGCGAGATCGAGTTCGGCGTCATCACCCAGTCGACGATCGCGTTCGCACAACTTCTCGGCGGCTTCTCGCTGATCGTGACGCAGTTCCAGTCCATCTCGTCGTTTACCGCCGTCGTCGCGCGCCTCGACCACTTCAGCGAGGCAAGGGACGAGCTCGAAAACGCGGCCCCGTGTCCCATCGAAGTCAGCGACGGCCAGGACGGTCTCGAGTTCGACGACCTGACGCTCACCTCGCCGGAGGACGGGCGGGTGCTGCTGAAGGACCTGACGCTGACGGTGGAACGCGGCACCCGGCTGCTGGTGACCGGGCCGAACGAGATGGTCAAGATCGCACTGTTCCGGGCCACCGGCATGCTCTGGGAAAGCGGCAGCGGCCGCATCGTGCGCCCCGCCCATCGCTGCATCTGTTTCGTGCCCGAACGCCCGTACCTGCCGCCGGGAACGCTGCGGCAGATCTTCATTCCACCGGAGTGCGCCAAGCCTTCGGACGAGAAACGCATCCACGAGACGCTGGCCTCGCTCGACCTCAGCGAAGCGCTCGAGCGCATCGGCGGCCTCGACGTCGAGCGGGACTGGGACGACATCCTCTCTCTCGGCGAGCTGCAGCGCCTGGCCATCGCCCGGGTGCTGCTCGTCGCTCCCGACTACGCGTTCCTCGATCGCCTCGAGACGACGCTGGAGCCGGAGCGGCTGACGCATGCGATATCGATGCTGGCCGCGGCCGGAATCACGTACGTCACGATCAGTCGCGGCGACGGCGAGCAGGCGAGCAATTACGACCAGGTGCTCGAGCTCTCCGGTGACGGGCCCTGGACTCTGAAGTCTGCGGCTGAAGAAGCCGCCAAGCCGGCGGCGACGGCCTGAAGCGTGCCCTGCTGCGCTCGGCAGCGACCGATCCTGCGCGCGACCGATCCTCCACGCCGTTTGGAATCCGGGCAGGCGAGACATAGTCACCCGACACGCCGTTGATCGTTTTCACACGCATCCTTGCCGCGCTCGTTCTGTTGCCGACTGTCCTGTTCGCCGCCGGCGCCCTGCACTTCTCGACGCTGTCGCGGTCCTTCGCGGAGCCGGCCGCGATGGCGCTGGCCGTGCTCGGCGTTGCCGGCATCGTCGGGGTGTTTGCCAGGCGCCTGAGGCCCGCGCTCTACCTGCTGCTTGCAGCGCTGGCCGTCACGTTCGTCTGGTTTCGCAGCATCGAGCCGTCCAACGACCGCCAGTGGCAGCAGGACGTGTCGTTGCAGCCGTGGGCCGAGGTCAACGATGACGTCGTGACCTTCCACAACGTCCGCAATTTCGACTACCGCAGCGAGACCGATTTCACTCCGGCCTGGTACGACAAGAGCTACAAGTTGAGCGATCTCGATGAGCTCGACGTGGTCGCGTCCTACTGGATGGGCAAGGACATCGCCCACTTGCTGGTGAGCTTCGGCTTCGGCGGCCGCGACTATCTCGCCGTCTCGATCGAGACGCGCAAGGAAGTCGGCGAATCGTACTCGACGCTGGCCGGCTTCTTCCGCCGCTACGAGCTGTTCTACGTGGTCGCCGACGAACGCGACCTCATCGGCGTGCGTACCAACTACCGCAAGGATCCGCCCGAGGACGTCTACGCCTACCGCACGAACGCGCCGCGCGAGAACATCCGGAGCCTGTTCCTCGATTACGTGCGCGCGATCAACGACCTGCGCGAGCATCCGGAGTTCTACAATACGCTGACGACCAACTGTACGACGACGATCTGGCGTCACACGCTGGTCAACAGCAACGCCAATCCGCTGAGCTGGAAAATCCTGGCCAGCGGCCACGTGCCCGAGTACCTGTATGAGCTCGGTCGCATCAACACCAGCATGCCGTTCGACGAGCTCGAGCGGCGCTCCCGCGTCAACGACGCGGCGCAGGCCGCCGGCAAGGCCGCCGATTTTTCGCAGCGGATCCGCGCCGGCCTTCCGTAGCAGGCCGCGGAAAAACCATTCCCGTCCGACCGGGGTTTTCCCGCAGCCTGCCGGCTGTTTTCGCTATTGCGGCGGCGGATCCGAGACCATGTACGTGGGGCTGCCGCCCGCGTACGTCTGCGTGTACCACGTCGCTCCGCACTGGTAGTAGGACAGCCCTCCTGCGACGACGGCGACCGGCGGGCACGGCAGCGTCGCAACGTAAACGACCTGCGGCTGCACGATCGCAGTCGAGACGACCGCCGCGGTGCCGGCAATCAGCGCGCCGGCGAGCATCGCGTCACCCCAGTCATCGTCGTCCCAGTGATCGTGGTGGTAGTCGTCGTCGTAGTGGTTGTCGCCGTGGTAGTCGTCGGAGATGTCGCTTATCGCATCGGACCTGTTCCCCTGGCGATCGGTCCTGTTCTCCTGGCGGGTGTCGGTTCGATCCGTGCGGTTGTCCTGGCGGTTCTCGCTGCGGTCGGTGCGGTTGTCCTGGCGGTCACCGCGACTTTCGGTGCGGTTGTCCTGGCGCCCCGTGCGGTTTTCCTGGCCGGCCTGGCGTGTGTCGGCACGGTTTTGCTGACCGCTCTGGCGTGTACCGGCGCGATTGTCCGCAGTGGAAGGCCGCGACCCCTGCGAGGCGCCGGCGCGCTTGTCTCCGCCTGCGCCCGCGCGTGATCCCTGGGAAGAATTCGCGCGGTTGGATGCCCCACCGCCCGGCTGCTTGCCGGCCGAGCCCGCGGCGGCGCGATCACTCGTGCCTGCGGTCGCTCCACCTCGATTCGCTCCTGAAGTCGCTCCACCTCGATTCGCTCCTGCGGTCGCGCCCCCACGATTCGCTCCTGCAGTCGCTCCGCCTCGATTCGCTGCTCCGGCCGTGGCTCCGCCGCGGTTCGCTGCTCCGGCCGTTGCTCCGCCGCGGTTCATCGCTCCAGCGGTCGCGCCGCCGCGGTTCGTTGCGCCGGCGGTCGCGCCGCCGCGATTGGCGCTGCCTGCGGAGCCGCGCTGCGCTGCCCCGGAAGAGGATCCGGGGCGGCTCGTCGCGCGCCCGGCTCCGGACGAGAAGCCCCCGCCCGATGCCGCTCCGCCGCGGTTGTAGCCGCCGCGAGAGGAGCCGCCGCCACCGCGCGAGTACCCGCCGCCGCCGCCGCCGCCGCGGCCGCCGCCGCCGCCACCGCGAGAAGCGCCGCCGCCGCCGCGGCCGCCGCCGCCGCGACCTCCGCCGCCGCGTGCCTGGCAATCGACGGCTGCGAGCATGGAAATGAACACTGCGGCCGTTGCGACCGCGACTGCGCGCATCAGTTTAGGCTTCATCGCGCTTTTGCCTCCTTCGACGGCTTGGCTGCAGCCGGGGCGACCTGGGGCGCGAACGCGATCCTGGTCGCGCCGGAAGACGGCTGGAATGCGAATGTCGAATCACGAAGAACCGGGGCGAGGTTCCAGTCGTCCAGCATCGCCCTGTACTGCGGCTCCCCATCGGCTTCGGGGTACGTCAGCACCACGCGAAGCAGGAGGGGATTCTTGCCGGCAGCGATCCATAGCTGGTAGTCGGCACCGTCGGTGCGCGCGGCGATGTGGTGAGCCGGCGTCCCGAGGATCGACGTCTCCTCGACGTACTCCACGTCGCGGGAGCGCCTGTCCAGCTGGTCCGGCAGCGTGCTGACCAGCAGCAGCGCGAGCGGAAACGGCATCCGCAATCCCTGGATGAAATAGGCGATCGAACCATCGAGCGTCGGCTTTGCGGCGGCCTGGGCGTAAACGTTGCGACTGAGATCCTGGGCCGTGATCGTGGTGCCATCGAACAGCGCCAAGCTCCTGTCCCCATCGCTCTGCTCGACGTCGACGCGCATCCGCTGCTTGCTCCGATCCACGACAAAGGTGCGGTGCTCCATGAATTCGAGCTTGCGGCCGTCGTCCTGCACGGAGTCATAGCCGCAGGTGACGTGGACACTGAAGTGCGGCTGCGAGGAGAGGAATTGCGCCATCTGCTGCAGGATTGCCGACGGATCCGGGTTTGCCTGCGCCTGCGCCTGCGCAGGCACCGTCGGGTGCTCGTGCGCCGTCGCGGCGCAGCCCGCCAGCGCCAGTGCCGCCAGTACAACGAGGTGCGGTGCCGCCGGCAGTTGCCACTTTGCCTTTTCCATCGTCCGGATTCCCTCCTGCCGTCGGCGACGGCTGTCAAAGCGTTCCCAAATCATGGGAGGTTTTTCGCTGCCACTGCAAGCGGATCGGGTTTACAATCCGCCGCCCCAGCGTCCCGCCGACGCGCAGGTTGGACAGGGCGCGTCATTGCGTACGCCGTCCACGGTCGAGCGTCCCCCGTCGTAATACGTCGTGTCCAGCGCAGCCCAGCTCGCGAACGGAAAGCTGTAGACAAAGTGGCTCTGCACGGCAACGACGGGGTTCGCCTTGCGCGTGTGGCCGCGGAAACATTCGTCGTTGTCGGCGAACGCCGTGACCGCCGTGTCCAGTTCCAGCGTAAGACTGCCGAACGTTTTCGACGCGCCGGGGCGGAGCCCGGCGCAGCAACTTGGATGTTTGTGGAGCTTTGCTGTCAAGCGTCTCGACACCCGGGCGTTGAGCCGCGCACCAGCGCTGCTATCGTCCGCGGCCTTCGATGTCGCCACACCTGTTTCCCGGGCCTGGCGCCGCAGCCACACTCCTGCTGATCGTCGCAGCCGTCGCACCTGTCCCTGCGGCGGCAAGCGCCGCCGCGGCCAATTCGCCCGAGAAGGCCGCTGCCGTCGTTCGAGTCGCGATGCCCGACGGCTTCGTCGGTTCTGCAAAGTGCCGGGGCTGCCACGAGGACGACTGGCAACGCTGGTCATCGTCGCACCACGCCAAGGCGATGCTCGAGCCATCGGACTCGAGCGTGATCGGCGATTTCCACGATGTGCGCTTCGATAGCGCGCGCGGGCCCTCGCTCTTTCATCGAGGCGCCGCCGACAGCGGCGACTGGCTCGTCGAGGCGCGCGGGCCACACGGCGAGCGCCACGACTATCCGGTGCGCTATGTGTTCGGCATCGATCCGCTTCAGCAGCTTCTTCTCGAGTTGCCGGGCGGGCGGCTGCAGGCCTATCCGGTCGCGTGGGATGCCAGGCCGAAAGAGCGTGGCGGCCAGCGCTGGTTCGACCTTGCTCCTGGCGACGCTTCGAAGCCGGGAGACGCCCTGGACTGGACCGGATACATGCGCAACTGGAACCTCCAGTGCGCGTCGTGCCATTCGACGGCGCTGCGCAAGAATCTCGACGTCGCGACGAAAACGTACGCGACGACGTTCGCCGAAATCAACGTGGCGTGCGAGGCATGCCATGGCCCCGGCGCGAAACACGTCGAGTGGGCGGCTTCGGCAAAGCCGCCGTTCGGCGGCGCCGCTTCCGAGGGGCTTGCCGTCGTGCTTCCACGATGGAGCCGCGATGCCTGGCAATTCGCCGCGCCCACGGTTGCCATCGCTTCCCGTACTTCGCCGCCGACCGAGGCGCAGACCACGACGTGCGCTCCGTGCCATTCGCGCCGCTCCCTTCTCAAGGAAGACGCTCCAGCAGATGCGAGCCTTTACGAAAGCGCGCGGCCGCAGTGGATCTCCGAACCGTCGTACTACGGCGACGGACAGCAGCACGACGAGGTTTACGTCTGGGGGTCCTTCCTGCTGTCGAAGATGTCCCAGCGCGGCGTCGTCTGCGCCGACTGCCACGATTCGCACTCGCTTGCGCTGCGTGCCGACGGAAACGCGCTGTGCACCAGATGCCATCGCAGCGAAGTGTTCGACGTCGAGAGCCATCATCATCACGACGCAGCGAGCACGGGCGCCCGCTGCGTCGAGTGCCACATGCCCGAGACGACATACATGGGAGTCGACGCCCGCCGGGATCACCTGATCCAGGTCCCGAGGCCCGACCTCGATGCCGAGGCCAGGGTTCCCGATGCGTGTACCCGCTGCCATGCCGGCAAGACCGCCGCGTGGGCTGTCGATGCGATGGATCGGTTCTACGGGCCGCAGTGGCGACGGCGACCGTCTGCACCGACGACGCTCGCTTCCGCAGCAAAGCGCGGCGCCGTCGGTGCAGCCCAGCTTCTCGCTCTCGCCGAAGACAAGTCGCAGCCCTCGCTGCTTCGCGCCTCGGCGGTGGCCGCTGCGGAAAATGGTGCCATGCCGGCGTCGGTGACGGCTCTCGGCCGCCTGCTTCGCGACGACGATGCAGGCGTGCGCCTGGCGTCGCTGGACCTCCTCGGGGGCGTCGCACCGGCCCAGGCGCCCACGCTCGCATCACCGCTCCTGGACGATCCCGTGCGCACGGTGAGAATCACGGCGGCAGCGCTTCTGGCCGATGCGCCGGACGCTGCCATGACCGCGGCCGCGCGAGCCTCGCGGGATCGTGAGCTGGCCGAGTATGTGGCCTCCCAGCAGCTCAACGCCGACCAGCCCTTCGCCGACGTCAACCTCGGCAACCTGCGTGCGCGCCAGCATCGGCAGGCCGACTCGCGCGCGGCGTTCGAGGCTGCGATCGCGATCGATCCCGCGGACGCGGCCGCTTACGTGAACCTTGCCGACGTCGATCGCGCGTTCGGCGACGAGGCCGGCTGCCGCGACGTTCTCGCGCGAGGCCTGAAAGCATTGCCCGATTCGGCCGCACTGCGGCATGCGCGAGGACTCGCGCTCGTGCGCGACGGCCGTGCAGCCGAGGCGTTGGCCGACCTCGAAGCCGCGGCGCGGCTGGACGCGGGCGCTGCGCGCTACGCTTACGTCTACGGAGTCGCGCTGCATTCGCTCGGTCGCTCCGCCGACGCCGTTTCCGTTCTCGAAAGGGCCGAATCCGCGCATCCTTACGACGTGGAGATCCTCCAGGCGCTCGTCGAGATGCTCGCAACATCCGGGCACGACGACGAGGCGCTCGGTTTCGCGACCAAGCTGGCACAGGCTCTTCCCGGCGACCCGGACGTCGCACGGATGATCGCTGCGCTGCAGGCCGCAGAGCGCTGAGCGACAAATCGCTTCGTCGCCGGCTTGCGATCCCGGCTGCACCAAATCTCCTTGACTGGCCCCGGGCCCGGCGTAGCGTCCACACGTCGGGGGAGGGCTCGAGCATGAAAACAGTCCTGCAACGTATCGGGGTCGGCGCGGCGCTCGCGGCGGCTGCCGCGCTGGCAAGCTGCGGAGGGTCGGCCAGCTGGGACGACAACGTCAGCTTCCAGGCGGTCGCCTTCGGCGATCACACCTTCGTTGCGGCCGGCGAAGATTTTTCGATCTGGAACTCGGCGGATGGCCACACCTTCTATAACCAGGGCCACGACGGCACCGGCTTCCTGCGCACCGTGAATTTCGGCGGAGGACTGTGGGTTGCAGCCGGAGACAACGGCTTCGTCATCACGTCGCACAACAGCGCCGACTGGTTCGCGCAGTACCTTCCGACCGACCGCGACATGTACGCGTCCGCCTTCGGCAACGGCATCTACGTGCTGGCCGGCGACGACGGCACGGTCTTCCGCTCGACCAATGCCGGAGCGTGGTTCCGCATCGACACGGCGCCGGGCGAGCACCTGGACTCGATGGTCTACGCGCAGGGACAGTTCGTCGTCGTCGGCTCCGACGGGACGGTTCTGACGTCCGTCGACGGCCAGGTCTGGATCCCGCGCAACTCCGGTACCATCGAAAACCTGCGCGCGCTCGCGTTCGGGTCCGGTCTCTTCGTCGCGGTGGGAACCAACGGTGTGATCCTGACGTCGCCCGACGCGATCGACTGGAGCGAGAAGGCGTCGCCGACTCTCCAGGACCTCGAGGCGATCACGTACGGCGCCGGCCGCTTCGTTGCCGTCGGTCGCAACGGCGCGCTCGTGACCTCCGACGACGGCGATTCGTTCTTCGAGGGCGATGCGGGGACCGGAGGCGACCTGGCGGGAATCGCCTTCGGCGATGGGCTGTTCGTTGCCGTCGGCAGCAACGGCAAGATCCAGAACTCGACCGACGGGCTGCACTGGTACTGAAGCCCGGCCGGGGAATCAGCCCGCACGATCGGGGCGCCGGCGCACGCGTGAGGTGCGCCGATGCCTGACCCCAAGCGCCTCCCCAGGCTCCTGCGCGACGATCAGCCCGCCGCGCTGGCCGTCGCCTGTCCGTCTCCGATCCGCAGGCGGAAACCGTCCATGACGAGCGGCGCGGCAAAATTCGTCTGAAGATAAGGCAGCACGCCGATCGGCCCGAGCATCTCGTCGGCGACGGCCCTGTCTCCAGGCGACAGCGCCGCGTAGCGATGCGCCGTGCGCTGCTGGCGCCACAGCGGATACGTCGAAGCGATGCGCTGCTCCGGCGTGCCGAACACGTCCTGTTCGAAGAGGCCGAGCACTCTCGGAGATTCCTCGCCGGCCGGCATGTTCGAAAGCGCGTCGGCGACGAAGGGACCGATCGCGAGGAACTGGGAAACGGCGGCGCCGCCGAGCGCGGCCAGCACCGGAAGCAGGGTTTCGCGCACGGCCGGCGGGTGCGCCCACGGGGACGGAGGACCGGCCGCGCTGACTTCGTGAAGCCACGCCATCACCAGCGGTGCGCGGCTTCGCACGATGCGCGCCGGCACCGGATCGCGCGCGAAGTGCGCGAACATCGGCCCGAACAGCGCATAGTCGGCGACCGTGACGACGTCGCCGAGCACGTAGCGGCTTTCGGCAAAATGCGCCTGCAAAAGGTCGAGGAAACCGTGGAACCAGCGCTCGGCGCCGCCGCGCGATCGTTCGGTGATGCCGTAGAACGTCAGCGCGCCGTGCATCTTGGCGGCCAGCTTGTTCGCGATCGAGCCGAAAACCGACTCCCAGTCGTCCTCGACCCACTGGCGCTGCTCGGCAAAGCTCCATCGCCAATGCAGCGCCTGCGGCACGAGTACCTCGTCGCAGAAATCCTGAAAGACTTCCGCGACGATGCGCACGGACGCGTCCTCCGGAAAAATCGGAAGGGACGGCCTCAGGTCTTCGATGCGCTCGAGCATGCGCGGGCTGTCCTGCAGCCATTCGCCGGTGTCGGTCTCGATCACCGGAATGTAGCGCACGCCGGTCTTGTCGATGAGGCGCCTTTGCACGTCGCGGGTGGGCCAGACCTCGCTGAACTCGATCTTCTTGTACTGCAGTGCGGGGCGGATTTTCGCCGAGAAGTACGACATCGGCGCCGCGTAGAAGCTCCAGGATCTTGCCGCCATGGCCGACCTATACTCGAAACGGGGGCTCGCCCCCAATCTTCGGGCTGCCGATCAGCCGACGAAGGCGGGCAGACGGCTTCGGTCCCGGCGATCGAGCCCGCAGGCAGCCAGGCGCTCGAGATACTCGGCAACCACGCCCCGGTGCATTGCCGAGACGACGCTGCGGCCCCGCGTGACCTGTTCCGCCGTCGTCCCGCCGCCGGCGAGAACGATCAGCGGCTCGAACAGCTCGGGAGCGCCGAGGATGCCGGCCAGCGTGTGCTCGGTCTCGTCCAGGTGCTCGTGCAGCAGCACGGCCTTGCCCGGATCGTGCGTGAGGAAATAGCGAAGCTGGCCGGTCGCGTACGCGACCTGCCGCGCCGTGTCCTGCATGCACAGGCGGAATATCTTCGCGTCGACGTCGCTGGCGCGCGACGCCGTGCGGAAGATCCCGAGGACGGCGCTGTTCAGCATCAGGTTCACGACGATGCTGGCGGAGGTGAAGCTCTCGGCGGTGATCATCTCCTTCAGCGCCTGCTCGATGGCGGCGCTGGCACGGCCGAGCCCGCCGATGGTCATTGCCCGCTTGCGCAGCACTTCGACGTGGCGCGCCTGGTCGATCATCTGCGCGCATTCGAGGCTCTTCAGCTCGAGGAACTCCTGGTTGGTCCAGAATACCCAGCGGCCGGGAAACTCGAGGATCGCCAGCGCGATCTCCTGCAGCGCGGTGCAGAGCTGGCGCATCGCCATCGTGCAGGGCGGCGACAGCGGATGGGCGCGCACCGCTTCCCAGTCGATGTCCACGGCCGGCGCCCAGCGCCGCGACTTGGACTCCTCGTACAGCTCGGCGCAGTTGTCCGACCACACCTCCGACTTGCGGTTCAGCGTGTAGCCGAGGTCCGGCAGCCCGGGCACCAGCACGCAGCCGCGCGCCGCCATCGAATAGTTGTTGCGCAGTTTCTCCGGGATCGCGTCCCAGCCGTAACCGCCGACGTTGCAGTCGCCGTAGGTGAGCCCGCGTTCGAAACTCGCGGGGACCACGTGCACCTTTTCGGCGTCGACGTGGAACCAGTCCATGATGAGGTTGCCCTCGACCAGGCGGTTGTTCGCGTCGATCGTGTCCTGGTCCTCGAAGAAATAGCGCTCGGCGTAGTACGACATCTTCCCGTCTCCTGCCGTCTCGTGCGATCTCAGTGGTTCAGCGCGATGCCGGCTTTGGCCATTTCGACCACCTGCCACAGCGTGCTGCGCTCGCGGCGTTCGGGCATGCCGCACTTGTCGAGACGCTCGAAGTACTCCTCGACCTGCTGGATCGAGAAACGGTTGACCACCTCGAGGCCGGCGCGGATGTTCTCTTTCTTCGAGCCCTTGCCGGCCAGGATCACGAACGACTCGAGCACTTCTGGCGCGAAGATGCCGCCGAACACGAAATTCTCGGCCTCGGCCAGGTGGCGATGGATGATCTCGCGCGACTCGGGCGCGTTCTCCAGGTGCCACTTCAGGTGCTGCATGCCGTAGCCGACGTGGCGAGCCTCGTCCTGCATCACGAGGCGGAACAGCTTCTTGTCGCCGTCGGTCGGCGACAGGAACTCGCTGAAGCGGAACATCGTCAGCACGAACCCTTCGGCCTGCAGGTGCAGCGTCGTCGATGCCTCGGCAAAGCTGTCGGCTTCGCGAAGGAACTTGAGGTTGCGCTCGTTCTGGGGGCTCGCCTTCATCAGGCCGTAGCCGGTCGTGAGCGCACGCTTGCGGAAAATCTCGGCGTGGCGCGCCTCGTCCATGCACTGCGTCGCGATGAAGCTCTTGACCTCGAAGTAATCCGAGCTGATCTGCGACAGCCATTTGGACGGCACGTCGGTGGCGATCATCTCGACTTCCGTCAGGAACGTCAGCAGCTGCGAGTACGCCTTGCCGATGTCCTCGGGGAGCTGGTGCTCGCAGAGCTGCTTCCACGGGATGTCGGTCGTGGCGTTCCACTGGCGGCTCATCGCCTCTTCGTAGTAGCCCTCGATGTTGTAGGCCCAGACGTCGGCCTTGCGCACCGTGCCGGCATTCATGTCGGGAAGGCCCGGTGTTTCCTCGGCGCCGCGCGGCGCCAGCGAGCTCGGTCCGCGCGTGATCGCGGGCAGGTTCGTGTAGCCGTAGCTGCCGACGTCGAGGTCGCGGAACGTCAGGCCGCGCCGCTTGTTGGCCGCCTGCACCTCGACGTGCTCGGTCGCCGCGTTCATCCACGACAGGTCGAGGTTGCCGGTGCGCATCGTGTAGCGGTAGCGGTCGACGAAATCCTTGTCGTCGAGAAAATCGGTGTTCGCAAGGTAGGTCATGGCGCGCCCCGTCAGGCAGCCGCGGCCAGGTCGACGTCGACGCGGGCGGCGAGGTTGAAGAACTCCTGGATGCTCTCGGCGAAGCGGAACAGCTTGTCGTGGCCGTCGGGATCGTCGTAGAGGCAGCGCATCGACTCGCCGAAATGCGTCAACGTGTTGATGCCGTGCGCCGCATCGGCGCCGCCGTTCGCCTTGATGTTCGCGAACATCTCGCGCCAGACCGCCGCGTCGGCCTCGAGCACGAAATCGGCAGTCTCCTTCGAAAGGTCGGCCGATTCGCGGGCCTCGACGCATTCGAAAACGTCGAAGCCGAGCAGGTAGCTCTTCGCACCGCCGGCCGCGTCGAGCACGCGCACGCCGAACGTGCAGTCGAAGTAGCCGAGACGGCGGAACGTCTCGGTGTTGTGGTTCACACCGTCGCGCAGGGCCGCGAAGAACTCGGCCGATGGAAACGCAAGACCCATGCTGCCTCCTGGCGCCGCGGGGAAGGCGCACCGTCGCCGGGTCCGCAATGCGATCCGGTCGTCGTGGATAGTAGGAATCGCCACTTTACGTTGCAATGGATTCGTGGCGACAGCTGCGTCCCAGTGTCAGGGCGGGCATAACGCGCCGCGCCAAGGCCTCTCAGCGGGACCGCTTCGTTCCTCCGCTTGCGGCCTCCAGCGACGACGTGATGCGCGAGTACTGAGCCGCGACGCTGTCGGGCGCGTGGGAGAGGACGACGTGGATCGCGACAGCCGTCGCCAGCGCTCCCGAAGCGAACGCGAGCGCGACGACCATGATGCGGACAGGCCGCGGCGCCACGGTCAGCTCCGCGCCGCGCAGCCGGTCGCCGGCCTTGAGCGCAGCGACGCCTCCGACGAGCAGAGGACCCAGCCGACCCGCGATCCACAGGATCTCGGCAAGGAAGCCTGCCCCCGAGAATCGGCCGTTGACGAGATCGAAATAAACGCCGATTCCGATGCAGACGGCGACAAAACTCGCCATCGCTTCGAGAAGCGCAATCGTCGTTCGTCTGGTCTCCATCGCCGGCGTCTTGATCCTCACCCCGATGCCCGACCTCAGCCGCATCCTTCCTGGCGAAGCGCGACGCCACGGAGTCGTTCGCACCGCACGTACACCATCGGGCGTCGTCTTGTTATACCCTTGCTGTTTTCGAGGACGAGCGAATGGAGCGGACAGCAGGAACAACATCCCATCCGGAGCGTCGCGCCGGCGGTCCGCTCAGGGATAGAGCCCTCGCAGCTTGCGTGCCGTCAGCACGCGCTCGCAGGCGACGGAGAATGCGGCGGTGCGCAGATCGACGTTCAGGCGGTCGCCGGTCTCCCAGATCTTGCGCAGCGCGTCGAGCAGGATGCGATCCAGACGCAGGTTCACCTCATCCTCGCTCCAGAAGAAGCTCGAGAAGTCCTGCACCCATTCGAAGTAGCTGACGATGACGCCGCCGGCGTTGCAGATGACGTCGGGCACCACGAGCACGCCGCGCTCGTGCAGCAGCTCCTCGGCGTCCGGATGCATCGGTCCGTTGGCACCTTCGAGCACGAGGCGCGCGTGGATGCGCGAGGCTCGCGCCACGTTCACCTGTCCCTCCAGCGCCGCGGGCACCAGGATGTCGCAGGGCCACGACCAGAAATCCTCGTCGGCGATCAGGTCCGCGCCACCGGTCTCGCCGACGTCGCGCACCGATCCGGTGCGGCGCACCGACTCGATCAGCCTGGCGACGTCGAGACCGCGCTCGTTCGCGATCGTGCACGACTGGTCCTGCACGGCGACGATCCTGGCGCCGGCACCCGCCATCATCTCGGCGGCGGCGGAACCGACGTTGCCGAAACCCTGTACCGCCACGCGCGCGCCGTCGAGGTCGAGCCCGATGCGGCGAGCGGCCTCGCGGCCCGTGACGAAGACGCCGCGGCCGGTGGCCTTGTTGCGCCCGAGCGAACCGCCGAGATCGATCGGCTTGCCGGTGACGACGCCGGTGATCGTCGAGTGCGAGTTCATCGAATAGGTGTCCATGATCCACGCCATCACCTGCGCGTTGGTGTTGACGTCGGGGGCCGGGATGTCCTGCTGGGGGCCGATGATGACACCGATCTCGCTCGTGTAGCGGCGCGTGAGCTTCTCGAGCTCCTTGATCGACAGCGTGCGCGGATCGACGCGAATTCCGCCCTTGGCACCGCCGTACGGCAGATTCACGGCCGCGTTCTTGATCGTCATCCACGCGGCCAGCGCCATGACTTCTTCGAGAGTGACTTCCGGATGAAAGCGCACCCCGCCCTTGCCCGGCCCGCGCGACAGGTTGTGCTGGACACGGTAGCCTTCGAAGTGGCGCACGATGCCGTCGTCCATCTCGATCGGGATGTCGACGATGAGGGCGCGCTTGGGGTGGCGCAGCGTCTCGGCCCATCGCGCGAGCTCGCCGAGATGCGGCACCACGCGATCGACCTGCGCGAGATAGGTGCCCCACGGGCTGTGCGGCGACGGCTGGATGAACGACAGCGGCGGCTGCATCGCGCCCGGGGCCGAGCTGCTGGCGATCTCGGCGGCCGGAACGACGGGGCTGGCGACAGGATTCTTCGGCAGCGGCTCCATCGGACCTGCAACGACTGGTGCCAGCGCCGCGTGGATTCGGCAAATCGCGTGGCTGATCGCCAGCCCCGGACTCCTCGATCAGGTCGCCGGCCGCGTCCTCGTGTGGAACCAGTCGCGCGCCTCGCGCATCAGGCGCAGCTGCTCGGCAGAGGCGTGGCGGTGGCACGGCATCGACTCGACGCTCTCGCCCGGAGCACCCCACCGCGTCTCGACGCAGTCGTTCGGATTGTAGGCCATCTCCAGCGCGTCGGTGCGCGACGCCAGCTCGGACAGCTTCATCCTCCACGGCGTCCCGTCGCTTCGCGTGTACGTGAACGAGCGCCGCTCGAGCTCGTCGGCGAGCATGTCCTCGAGCTCACGGTGGATCGATGCGGCGCTGCGTCCGCGGTCGAGGAGAAACTGCTGGGGACGGCGCATCACCGCGTCGGGAAAGCCTTGGACGACGTCGATCGCGATCAGCATGCGCAGGTCGCGCGACGGAGTGGCGTAGTCTTCCCACGGGCCGACGGTCTGGAAGATCGTCGCGCCCGACGGCATCGGCACCGTCGTCCCCTTTCGCATGTAGTCCTCGCCCGACTGCACCGACTCGACGCGCTGGTTGACCTGCTGCTCGAGCGAGTCCACCAGTTCGAGCAACACCTGCCGCGCCGGGCGGCGCATCGGCGACAGCGCGCCGTCGACGAGATCATAGAACGCGTCGGCGTCGCCGGCGTACTGGTCCAGCGAGAAGTCGCCGTAGGCGGGATGCGAAAGAATCTCGGAGTTGTCGAGAGTCCTCAGCGAGTTGCCTTCGGAGACCACGGGGCGGAACCGCTTGAAACCCGGTGCGCTGCCGTCGTCGGCCACGACGAACAGGAAATTGCCACGCCAGTAGCGCTTGACGGCAACCGTGTTGTCGGGCTGGGCATCGACGGCGAGCAGGATTCCGCTGGCCGTCCGCGTCTGTTCGAAGCGTTTGACGACGACGAGGACGTGTCCGTACGGGTCGATGTAGACGACGCCCGGCCTGAGCGTATCGGCGCCGATGCGGATCGGATAGACGTCGGTGTGATCGTCCATCGCGGCGGTGCGGCCGCTCGCCGACTGCGCGGCATCGGCGAGGTTGCGCGAGAAGAAGCGCTGCACCACCGACAGCGTCTCCTTGCCGGCAGGCGCCGCATCCAGGTTCGAGCGCGACTCTCCGCATACCGGCGGCGTCTTGCCCTGGGCCTGCGAGTAGCACTTCGAATAGATGAACGGCAGGCGCAGCTTCCACGAGAAGTACGCGCGCAGGAAGTACGGAAGATCGGCACAGTCGGGTTGCAGCGTGATGCCGCCTTCGGAATCTTCGCCGAGCCCGAGCGAATCCTGCAGGAAGTTGCGCGAAGGATCGCGCGTGACGGCGTGCAGCGACTTCCAGCTCGGCAGATCGTCCGGCGATGCATCGAACAGGCGCTCGACCCACGCCGAGTAGAGGTTTTCGGTGTCGCGGTCCCAGGCCCTCTCGACGGGCCACAGCGATTGGGACGAGCGGGGCCTGAGCGGCGGGCCTTCCGCGTCGACGTCCGCGGACGCGCACGCCTGGGCGTCTCCCGAGACGGCAAGGCGCGCGTGGTAGCTGCCCGGTCGCGCCAGCGGCACTTCGAGATACCACGAGTACGGCGGCCCGCCTTTTCGCTCCGAGCTTTGTGCGACGCGCTCGCCGTCGGGGCCCTCGATGATCAGCGTCGCGTCGCGGGGATATTCCGAGACGCCGACGAAGCGCACCGGCCCTCCTTCGATCGGATGCTCGGGAAACGCGTAGAGACTGACTCCGCGCGGATCTCCGCAGCGGGTCGACGTGTGCGACAGCGGCGTGCCGAAGCGGGTAGCGGCCGGCCAGGTGTCGTCCCCTGCCAGCGCGGGCCGCGGGGCAAACGCCGCCAGCACGGCTGCAGCAGCGGCAACGAGGCGCAGCGGCACAGCGGCGCGCGGTGCCGGAAGCGGCTGTGGGGAGCGCTCCGCCGGAGACATGGCTGGTCAGTATAGAAGGATCAGGCCGCCGGGTCGCCTCGCGCCCGTCCTGCTGCCCGCGGATATGCACCCTGCCGGGTCGGGGCGCTCCCGATCGGACTGCCGGCCGCCTGCGGGCCTGCGCGAGGATTGCCGGAAATTACTCGAGAAGGCCGAGCTGGCGCCTGGCCTCGTAGACCACGATCGATACCGCATTCGACAGGTTGAGACTTCGCACGTTCGGATTGGTCATCGGGATCGTGAAGACGTCGCTGCCGAGCATCGAGACGACGTCGCTGCCGAGGCCGCTGGTCTCCTTGCCGAACAGCAACCGGTCGTCGTCGCGAAACGCGCAGCGTGTGTACGGCTGGCTCGCGCGGGCCGAAAAGCCGACCAGGCGCCCTGGGCGAGGCGTGGCGAGGTAGCGCTGCCAGCTCTCGTGCACCGTAAGATCGACCCACGGCCAGTAGTCGAGGCCGGCTCGCTTCAGGTAACGGTCTTCGAGTGAAAACCCGAGGGGAGCGACGAGGTCGAGCGCAGTTCCGGTCGCCGCGCCAAGACGCGCGATCGAGCCGGTATTCTGCGGGATCTCGGGCTCGAGCAGGACGATTCGCATGGAGTTCTTCGGGCGGCGACGCGCGCGGGGTCAGCGGATCCGGAACGTCGCAGCGCGCGAGCGAATGCGTGGCGCGGCGCCGTCGAGCTCGATGAACCTGGCGATACGGTAATAGGCAGGCCTGAGGAAGCGGGCGCGCAGGCGGCCGCGCTCGCGACGATCCACCGTGCAGTAGAGCACGTCGTCGCTGCCGATCTCGAGCGTCGAGCAGTCGAGCGGCTCGCTGATGCCGTCGTTGGTGCGGATCACGAAGCCGGAGTCCGGATCCCCGTCGATGCCGGAAACCACCAGCGGCGTATCCTCGACGATGACGCTCTGGCGATCGACCCCGACGTCGAGCAGCCAGCCCGTGTAGCGCGCAAGGCTCTCGGCGTTTTCGCGGTCGTCCCTGCGGATGCTCTGCGAGAAAAGAAGCTGGATTCGCGTGTTGCGGATGCGCTCGTCGTCGGCGTACCAGGCGCCGTCCCTGTGGAACGAGATGGTGTAGCCGCCGACCGGCCAGAATCCTGCTTGCGGCATGGCTTCCTGCGCTGCGGCCGCCAGGATCGGGTGGGATCAGGTGGCGGCGTACCTGCGCCTGTAGCCGAGATACTCGTCGACGTCCACGCGGCTGCCGATCACGAGCGCCACCCGGTGATGGATGCCGGTCGGCACGATCTCGAGCACGTCGTCATCGATCGCAACGGCGTTGCCTCCCGCCCGCGTCTGCAGGAACGCCATCGGGTTGCACTCGTACATGAGGCGCAGCTTGCCGCGCGGCGCCTCGCCGGGACGCGGCGCGTTGGCCGGGTACAGGAACACGCCGCCCTTCAGCAGGTTGCGGTGGAAATCGGCGACGAAGGAGCCGACGTAGCGGGACGTGTAGGGACGGCCCGCGCCGCCGCCGGGATCGCGCAGGGACTGCACGTACTGCCTGGTCGGCTCGTCCCAGCTCGACCAGTTGCCTTCGTTGCAGCTGTAGATCTTGCCGCGCTCGGGCGTGCGGATCTCCGGATGCGAAAGCCGGAACTCGCCGGTGGAGGGCTCCAGTGTGAAACCATTCACACCGTTACCGGCCGCGAAGACGAGCATCGTGCTGGTGCCGTAGAGAAAATAACCTGCCGCGACCTGCTCGCGCCCCGGCTGCAGGAAGTCCTCGAGGGTGGCGGGCCCGCTTTTCGTGCGGCGCCGGTAGATCGCGAAGATCGTCCCGATGCTCACGTTGACGTCGATGTTGGAGGATCCGTCGAGCGGGTCGAAGAAGACGAGGTGTTCGGCTTCTTCTCCGGCAGACGACGGCGCGATGATGTCCTCGGCTTCCTCGGAAGCCATGCCGCAGACCACGCCCGATTTGCGCAGCCCCTCCACCAGCAGGTCGTTGGCGTAGACGTCGAGCTTCTGGACGGCCTCGCCGTGCACGTTTCGCGCATCGGTGCGCCCGAGGATGCCGACGAGCCCGGCACGATTGACCTCGTGCACGATGGCGACCGCGGCCGTCGCCAGCTCCAGCAGCACCGCCGCCACGCCATGCTCGGTTGGAGCATTGCCGCCGACGCCCAGAAGATGGCCTCGCAGCGATTCGCCGATCTGTTCCATGGTCCCGTCCTGGAGCCGCCCTCGCACCCCTGCCCTGCGCCCGCGGCGCCGCACTAAAGCGGACCGGCCAACCGTCCACAAGCGCTCGCGTGCAGCCCGCGCACAAATGGCGTGGGCTGCGCCGTGGACCCGGAGCCTGCCGGCAGGTTGCGGAAAACCGGCTAGCAGGCTGCGGAAAAACCCCTCCCGTCGGCCCGCACGCCGCTTACACGCGACACCGGCGTTGCGAAAACTTGCTGTAGTCCGCAGCTACAGCGGCGTTTTCGCGCCTTGGTGTCGCGCGCAATCGACGCACGGACCTCGGTCCGGAGTTTTTCCGCAACCTGCTAGTGCTTCGAGTTGTTCGAAGGCGGCCCGGCGATCTCGCGCCCGAAGCGGCCGCTGGCGATCAGGATGTCGCGGTTGTGCCCGATGACTTCGCCGAAGGTTTCGGTCGACGACCATGCGGTGATCCACAGTCCGCTGCGGTCGGTCGCGATCGACGGGGCGATATCCTCGCCGCGGTCGGTGTCGGCGTTCGTATTGAGAGGAACGGCGGGGGTCCAGGTCGCGCCGGCATCGCGCGACATCTCGACGAGCAGATCCGCGTCGGCTCCGCGCCCTCCGCGCTTGTCCCACGACACCCACGTCGTGACCCAGTTGCCCGATCCGTCCACCGCGATCTCCGGCGTCTCGTCGTCGCCGGTGTCCACGGCGGCCTGGCTGTTGAGCGGGGCACGTTTCGTCCACGTGCGGCCGCCGTCGCTCGAGCGCACGTAAAGAATGTCGCGGTCGCGGCCGATCGTCTCGCCGAGGCTGTCGGAAGACGCCCACGCGCAGATCCAGTTGCCGCGGCGATCGGTTCCGAGTCGAGGCCCGAAATCGGGCCGGTCGTCCTCGTCCGTGCCGGAGAGCACCTGCGGAGTGTTCCATGTCGCGGCGTCGTCGCTCGAGCGCGCAACCAGCACTCCGCGCTGGATCCTGCCGGTATCGCGCGAAGGACCACCCGACGACCAGCCGACCAGCCATGTGCCGTTGCTGTCGGTCACGATGCGCGGGTGCGTATCGAAAGCCGTGTCGTTCCTGGCCGCAGCGTCGACGACGGCGGGCGCGGTCCACGATTTCAAAGGATCGTTGGAGACCGCGAACAGGATGTCGCGATCGCCGCCCTTCGTGTTGCCGAGAGTGTCGCTCGACTGCCAGACGACAACCCAGCGTCCTTTGCCGTCGGTCGCGATGTCGGCGGCCTCGTCATCGCCCCAGTCGGTCGCGGCGTTGCTGTTGAGATTGCGAGGGGGGCTCCACGTGAGCGCGTTGTCGGTGGACACCGAATAATGGATGTCCCGGTCGCGCCGCGAAGTGCCGGCCAGGTCCTCGGTGGACGACCAGACGACGACCCAGGTTCCCTTGCCGTCGGTTGCCAGCGCCGGTTGCCGATCCTCGGCGGAATCGGTCACGAAGGTCTCGCTCACCGGACGCGGCGCACTCCAGTGGGCGCCGTCGTCCGAGCTGCGCGAATAGACGATGTCGGTGTCGTGGCCGAGGCCCATGTCGACGGCCCCGTCGACCTGCCAGACGATGACCCAGACGGCGCCGACGCCGGAGGCGATGCGGGGAAGCTCATCGTTGTGGGTATCGTCCTTGGCCGCGAGGTCGAGGACCCGCGGCGGCTCGAAGCTCGGAACCTGGGCGAGGCAGACTGCAGCGGGGACGAGCACGCACAGAAGGGCCAGGAGCCCAAAGCGGAAGCGCTTTTGCTCATATGGGGGCGAAAATCTACGCAGGGGAACGAAAGCCAGTAGGGCGGACGGCACCATCCGAGCGACACTAGCCCATCAATGCGGGGCAACCAATAAGCTTCCTGAGGCAATGCCTTTGCTTGCGCCCCCCAAAAGGGCATTTGCCTTATGGCGTCCTTTGTAATTAATCTTGCCTCATCCGGAGGATCACCGGCTCGGCCGGAGGGGAGCCGCCGGAACCAAGCGCGCCAGTCTGCGCCGCCCATTCATGCAGGCGCAGCGGCAAAGGAGGGCCCGAACCTCGGTTCGGGAATGGACGCAATGACAGGCGAAACCCCAGCCCGCCGCCGCGGGCGCACTTCGAAGATCTCGCGGGAACGGATCCTCGACGCCTCGCTGGTCGAGTTCGCCAAGCACGGTTACGAGGGAGCCACGACCGCCTCGGTTGCGCGCCGCATCGGTGTGACGCAGCCGCTGATCCACTACCATTTCGGATCCAAGGAAGCGCTGTGGCGGGCCGCCGTCGAGCTCGGCTTCAGCCAGATGGCGCAACTCCTCGACGGAGTCGCCACCGACGGCGCGGAGCTCGATCCGCGCGAGCGGCTGCGCCGGGTCGCCGGCCGCTTCGTCCACTTCAGCGCCAAGCACCCGGAAGTCAGTCGCCTGATCATCGCCGAGTCGGCAGTGCCGGGGCCGCGCCTGGAATGGATGACCGACAAGCACCTGAGGCCGCTGATCCGCCGTGTCGAGGAGACGTTCCGCGCCGCGCGCGACGCCGGCATCGTCAAGAACCTCTCTCTCGAATCGCTGATCTTCGTTTTCCTTGGTGCTCTTCCTCACTTCTTCGACGGAGCGCCGCTGATCGGGCTGCTGTGGGGAATCGATCCGGCTTCGTCCGAGCACGTGACGGAGTATGCCGACACCCTGGTCGAGGTTCTGACGGCCGGCCTTCTGGTGCCGAGCGCCACAAGCTGAGACGGCGCACAGCGCCGTCGCCGTCTTCGCGCTGCCCGTTCGTCGTCGTCGCGAGCGCTGCCGCGCACTTTTCCCAGCATTTTCCAGCCATTCGCGCGCTCCGCGGCGATTGAACGGTTGCCCTGCCCTGCTAAGGTCGCGCCAAACGCGACGAGCAAGAGGGACCAGCAACGAGGACCAGAGGGAGCAGCCGAAATGGCGAACGACAGCCTGACGATCACCGACAACCGTACCGGCAAGACCTACGAGCTGCCGATCGAAGAGGGCACCATCCGCGCCCTCGACCTGCGCCAGATCAAGGCCGGAGCCGACGATTTCGGCCTGATGACTTACGATCCGGCGCTCACCAACACCGCAAGCTGCCGCAGCGCGATCACGTTCATCGACGGCGATCAGGGCATCCTGCGCTACCGCGGCTACCCGATCGACGAGCTCGCCGAGAAGAGCTCGTTCCTCGAGACTGCCTACCTCATCGTCAAGGGCGACCTTCCCAACCAGGAGCACTTCGATGCGTGGACCTACAACATCAAGATGCACACGATGCTCCACGAGAACTGCAAGAGCTTCGTGGAGGGCTTCCGCTACGACGCCCATCCGATGGGCATCCTGGTAGGAACGGTCGCCGCGCTGTCGACGTTCTATCCCGACGCAAAGGAAGTCGACGACATCGAGTCGCGGCGCCTGCAGGTGCGCCGCCTGATCGGCAAGATGCCGACGATCGCCGCCTACGCGTACCGTTATTCGATGGGCCTGCCGTACGTGCAGCCCGACAACGAGCTGAGCTACGCCGGCAACCTGTTGTCGATGCTCTTCAAGATGACCGAGCCGCGCTACCGCGCCAACAGGGTGCTCGAAAAGGCGCTCGACGTCCTGTTCATCCTGCACGCCGACCACGAGCAGAACTGCTCGGCCAACGCGATGCGCGCCGTCGGCAGCTCCCGCGTCGATCCGTATTGCGCGACCGCGGCAGCTGCAGCGGCCCTTTACGGACCGCTGCACGGCGGGGCCAACGAAGAGGCGGTCAGCATGCTCGAGGAGATCGGGTCGGTCGACAACATTCCGGCCTTCATCAAGAGCGTCAAGGCCGGCGAGCGCCGCCTGATGGGCTTCGGCCACCGCATTTACAAGAACTACGACCCGCGCGCGAAAGTCATCAAGAGGATCGCGTACGAGGTATTCGAGGTCACCGGGCGCAACCCGCTGATCGACATCGCGCTCGAGCTCGAGCGCATCGCGCTGCAGGACGACTACTTCCACACGCGCAAGCTGTATCCGAACGTCGATTTCTATTCGGGCATCATCTACCAGGCGATGGGCTTCCCGACGTCGATGTTCCCCGTGCTGTTCGCGATCGGCCGCACGCCGGGCTGGCTCGCGCAGTGGGCCGAGAACGTGCGCGACAACGAGCAGAAGATCGTGCGGCCACGGCAGATCTACGTCGGCGAGAAGCTCCGGGGCTACACGCCGATCGCCGAGCGGCCGGTGCCGCAGAGCCTCGAGCGCAAGTTGTCGCGCGGGCGGCTCTGAAGCCGGCGTGACCGAGTCGCTGCCACCGGTCGACGCGGTACTGCTGCTGTCGTTCGGCGGCCCGGAGCGCCCGCAAGACGTGATGCCGTTCCTCGAGAACGTCGCGCGCGGGCGAAATATCCCGCGCGCACGCCTCGAAGTCGTCGCGCAGCACTATCTCGGCTTCGGCGGCCGCAGCCCGATCAACGACGAATGCCGGCGCATCCTTTCGGCGCTCGAAGCCGAGCTGGCCGCGCGCGGCCCGCACCTGCCGCTGTACTGGGGCAACCGCAACTGGCACCCGCTGCTCGCCGACACCGTCGCAGCGATGGCCCGCGACGGGGTGCGCCGCGCGGTCGCGATCGCGACGTCCGCGTTCAGCTCGTACTCGTCGTGCAGGCAGTATCTCGAGGACATCGAGAAGGCCCGCGCCGCCGTCGGCGCTTCGGCTCCGCGGATCGAAAAGCTGCCCCCGTTCTGGAACCACGCGTTCTTCCTCGAGACGATGGTCGAGCATGCGCGTGCCGCGCTCGGCAGCGCCGCACTCGAGCCGTCGGCGACGCGACTGGTATTCACTGCGCATTCGATCCCGTCGGCGATGGCCGCGCGCTGCGACTACGAAGCCGAGCTGCGCGAAGCATCACGCATGGTCGCTCTTGCGGCCGCGCCGTCGCTCGCGTGGGACCTTGCGTGGCAGAGCCGCAGCGGTCCGCCGCAAGTGCCGTGGCTGGAGCCGGACGTCTGCGATCACCTGCGCACGATTGCGGCAAGCGGCATCTCGCGCGTGGTGCTGGTGCCGATCGGCTTCGTCGTCGATCACATGGAAGTCGTCTACGACCTGGATACGGCGGCGGCCGAAGTCGCGCGCGAGTGCGGCATCGCGCTGTCACGCGCAGCGTGCGCCGGAGCGGATCCGCGCTTCATCGCGGGACTGAGGGACCTCGTCGCGGCGCATCAAGGCGGCGACGCCGTTGCCGTGCTCGGCTCGTCGGCGCGGCGGCCGTTTCCGTGCGCGCAGGACTGTTGCCTGCCGCACTGACCGGGCCGCCGCAAAGGCCTACGGCTGGTAGATTTTCATCACTTCGGCCAGGAACTTGAGCGAATCTGCCTTCGGTCTCTGGAAGCTGTTGCGGCCGATGATGGAGCCGAAGCCGCCGCCGTCGCGAATGCCCTTGCACTCCTCGAAGACTTTCTCGTCGCTGCCCTTGGCGCCGCCCGAGAAGATCACGATGCGCCTGCCGCCGAACGACGAGTCGACGACGTGGCGCACTCTTTCGGCGAGAGTCGCGACGGGGATCTTTTCCTTCTCGTAGACCTTCTTCGCTTCGGCCTGCTCGATGTGCGCCGTCGGCGGTTTTACCTTGAGGATGTTGGCGCCGAGCTGCGCGGCGATCTGCGCGGCGTACGCGGTGACGTCGATCGCCGTCTCTCCTTCCTTGGAGATGCCCGAGCCGCGCGGATACGACCAGACGACGACGGCGAGGCCGTTGGCCTTGGCCTCGCGACTGAGCTCGGCGAGCACTTCGTACATGCCCTGGAACTGTGCCGAGCCCGGATAGATCGTGTAACCGATTGCCGAGCAGCCAAGGCGCAGCGCGTCCTGCACCGACCCGGTCACCGACGGCGTCGGATCGGATCCGTCGGGTGCCAGCGAGTCGTGGTTGTTGAGCTTGAGGATCAGCGGGATGTCGCCGGCAAACTCGGCAGCGCCGCCTTCGATGAACCCGAGCGGTGCTGCGTAGGCGTTGCAGCCGGCGTCGATCGCGAGCTGGAAATGATAGCGGGGATCGTAGCCCGGCGGATTCGGAGCGAAGCTGCGCGCCGGCCCGTGCTCGAAACCCTGGTCCACCGGAAGGATCACGAAGCGCCCCGTGCCCGCGAGCTTTCCGGTGTTCATGATGCGCGCCAGGTTGGCGAGCACGCCCGGATTTTCTCCCGCGTACCAGCCGAGGATTTCCTTTACTCTTGCGGTCGCCATTGCTCGTGTTGCCTCTCCCGGTTGAAACTTCTGCGCCGCGATCGGTCGCGGCAGCAACCGCGGCCTCTTAGCCACACTGGCGGGGCGGAGCAAGCGCGGTCCGGCGGAGTCTCGCCGCGACGCAAGCTCCAGAGCGGAAGTGGCGCGGCCGCCGCAGCGAGTTGGCAGCAAGCGCCTGACGCGCCGGGCGAGCTTCGCAGGATGGCGGGCAGCTTGACAACGCCGCGTCCGCAGTGAGACTTCCTGTGCGCGCCGCGCCGCGCCAACGGATGCGAACCAGCTGCGAAAACCCGTCCGTCCAGCACCCGTCGACCGATGCGCGCGTCCGCGTCGCGTCGCTGGTCGCAGCCGCCTTCTTGCTGATGGTGCCGTCGCTCGCGCTCGCACTCGCCGACGCACCGGCCTCGGTCGCTCCGGGGCCCGAGAAAGTCGAGACCACGTTCAAGAGCGTCGATGCGACGGTTTCCGCGCAATGGGAATTTCCCGCGCACACGCCGGCGCCCCTGGTCGTGCTGATTCCCGCGTCCGAAGCGGTCGATCGTGACGGGTTGCCCCCGGGGTACGGCGGGGATCCCGCCACCGGCATCTACGCCCAGCTTGCGCGCAAGCTGCTGGACGCCGGCTTCGCGGTGTTCCGCTACGATTCGCCCGGCACCGGCCGCAGCAGCTCCGGACAGTTCTGCACCGTGCGCTCGACTGCGCTCGAGGCTTACACGCGCGCCGTCGACAATCCGAAAGTCGATCCTGCGCACGTCTTCCTGCTCGGGCACAGCGCGAGCACCGATGCGGTGGTCGGCATCTACCCGCGCTACGCCGCGGTGCGGCCGCCGGCCGGCGTCGTGCTGCTGGCGAGCATCGTCGGCGAAACCGACATCGTTCGCGTCGACGCGCCGACGCTGATCGTCGTCAGCGACAAGACTCCCGACGAGATCTACCAGCACGGCCAGTTCCCCACCGACGCGCGCAACCGCTTCAGCGAAAAGAAGCTGGAAACTTCGCTCGTGACGGTGCCGGGCGCCGAAGTGACGCTGCTGTCGCCGGTCGACAAGAACGGCGGCGGCAAGCAGTACTCGATCGATCCGCGTGCCGTCAGCGCAACGCTCGACTGGCTGCGCGGCAAGCTCGGCCTGCCGATTCGAAGCTGATCGCCGGGCTTTCCGCGTTGCGTTACGGCCCGGCCTTGCCCGAGTTCGGATCCGTCATCAGCGAGTGGACGTCGACCACTTCGAAGTCGCTGCCGTGCAGCGTCGTCAGCTGGTGCAGGTCGTCGTCGTCCCAGCGCCGGTCGGGTGCCCCGGAGATGAACCAGTTGGCACCGTTGTCGGCGAGCATCATCCCGTACTTCTTCAGCGCCGTCAGGATCACCTGGTTGGCGGCAGAGAATCCGGAGATGTCGACCGTGTTTTTCAGTCGCACGCGGATGCCCATCGGCGGAACGTTCGGATCCGTGTTGCTGCTGGCGTCGTGGCGCGCCGGCCAGACGTGGGCCTTCTGCGTCACCTCGGCCGTGAAGCGGATGGCGTGCTTGATCTCGCCGGCGGCGACCTCGTCGTAGCGCACCAGGCCCGGCAGGATCGGCAGGCCGGCGGCATCGGCGGAAGTGAACGTGTCGGTGCGCAGCGCGTCGGAGCCGAGATCGAAAATCGCGCCGCTGCCTCCGTGCCAGGAGCCGTCGCTGCCACGCTTGGCCGCGTAGACTTCCGACAGGCTGCAGGTTCCTTCCTGCACGATCAGCACGTGCGCATCGCCGCGCCCTTTGCTCGGATGGCTGCCGCCGCCCTCGACCGCAACGTTGAACGGAATGGGATAGCTGCCCATGTCGCTTTCGTCCGAGTAGAGGAAGCTGGTGCCGACCGGCGGCTGCGCGCTCGAGACGACCGTGTAGGGAATGCCGATGCTCTGGTTGTGGTAAGGGCCCTTGCCGAAATCAGGGTGAAGCGGCGCCGTGTTGCCGATGCTCGCAACCCAGGTGCCCGACATGGTGTCCGGCGGCAGCGCCGAGACGTCGGTGTTCCAGATGTCGTCGGTCGGCAGCACCTGGCACGGGATCGGGTCGGACGAAGGATAACAGCGCTTGATCCACGCGCTGCACGCCTGGCTGCCGCCGTCGGCGACATAGACGACGCACGTTGCCGGCTCGTCGGTGCGCGCGGGCATGCCGACGGCCGCGAGCGTGCAGCCCGACGCCGAAGCTGCGCCGATGCAGGTAGCCTCGTTGTCGAACGCCGTGACTTCGTTGCCGTACCGCGTTCCCCACGTCGGCGTGCCGACGACGTCGCGGGCACTTACGACGATGGTTCCGTCGTCGAGCGTCTTGGCCTTGCAGTGGGTAACGGCAACGGCGCTCGTTGCGGGAAACAGCAGCGCCGCAGCGACGGCGGCGAGCGGAAGGCGGCCTCGGGTCCTGCTCATGCGAAAGACCCTGCGGGGCGAGCCGGCGGCTGTCAACCCCACCGGGGGCTGTACGGGCATTCAGCGGGCGGCAGGAAGCGCGGCAACGCGCCCGCCGCCGCGGCGCGAGAGCACTTGGCGGCGGAACTGGCGGATCACCGGAATGCGGTCGAGCCACGCAGAAGCGTCGGCGCGCGAAAGGTCGTGAGGGCCGACGGTGCCCGCGTAACCCTCCGGAATCTGGCTGTAGAACACCGGCGGATCGACCGAGTCGTCGAGGAAGTGGTACTCGTATCCGGGACAGCAAAGGTCGTCGTCGACGACCACGTCGACTGTCCTTACGCCGAAGGTCGACAGCACCGACGTCGTGGCCTGGGGCGGAATGATCCACACCTGCTTCGGCCCCGCAAAAAACAGGTACTGGATGCGCCGGTTCACCGAGAGGATGCGGTAGCGCACCAGCTCTCCGCCGTAGAGCACGCTGGTCGAGCGCGCCGTCTCGACAATCCCGCCGCCAAAGTCGGGTTCGTAGCCGCGCACGATGCGCAGGCTTTGCGGGTCTTTCTTGCCGCCGCGGCGCCGGAAGTACGCGATGCTGCGGCCGCCGTGGACGAGGTTGCGCGGGTTGGCAGCGGCCTCGTCGCGCGGGCCGGTGAAATCGCGGTAGGCGCGCACGCGGCCGGGCGGAGCGTTGCGCAGCACGAGGTCGAGGGCAGCGGCTTCGTTGCGGATCTTGATCGTGCGCCGCGCCGCCGTCTCCAGCGCCGTCTGCATCTCGAACGGAAGGTCGGTCGTCGATTCGATCGACTCGAAGTATTCGTCGTCGCCGACGTACCAGGTGCGAATGTCGCCCTTGCCGATCCAGAAGTCGTCGTCGCTGGAGACCATGTGCGAGGCGCTGCGCCAGACGAGCGAGCCGTCCTTGTAGAGGATGCGCGGCCAGATCGAGCGTACCTCGCCCGCCGCGTCCGTCTGCACGAGATAGGCCACGAAGAAGCGAAGCTGCGGGGTCTGGAAGTAGTTCGACAGGTAAAAGCGCGTGCCGAACAGCTCGATCAGCGTCGTCGGCACGTAACGGCCGCGACCGAGCCGCGACGGATCGCGGCGCGCAAGGCCGGCCGGCCTCAAGCGGGCACCCTCGCGAAGCAGGGCCTGGAACTCCCGGCCAACCTGCACCGCCGCAAGCGGCGACAGGTCGACGCTCGCAATGACCGCCGTCGGCAGAAGCGGAGCTCGCGTCGCCGCGCGAGGAGATGTTTTCCTTTGTGCGACCGCCACGCTCAGCTCACCGAGTCGACCAGCTCCATCAGCCCGCGATCGCGCAGCGCCCCGATCACGCAGCCCTTGACCTCCTCGATCGTGTCACAGCGAAGAGCCTCGTTGGCCACCGTGACCGCATCGTCGTAGCGCGCGCTGCGCACGAGCTGCTTGATCACCGGGATCGACGGAGCGCCCATGCTGAGCTCGTCCAGGCCCATGCCGATGAGCACGAGGGTGCAAAGAGGATTGCCGGCCATCTCGCCGCACATGCCGACGCGGCGACCGGCATCGCGCGCCGCATCGACGATCATGCGGATCGACTGCAGCACCGCCGGGTGCAGCGGCTCGTACATCGAGGCGACGTGGACGTTGTCGCGGTCCACGGCCAGTGTGTACTGGATCAGGTCGTTGGTACCGATCGAGACGAAGTCGACTTCGCGCATCAGCTGCGGCGCGCGCAGCACCGCAGCGGGAACTTCGATCATCGCACCGAGCTCGACGTTGGGCTGCTCGCCGAGACCCGCGGCCTCGAGGTCCGACAGGCACTCGGCGTAAATCTCGCGCACGCGCCGCATTTCCTCGACGTTGGTGATCATCGGGAACAGCAGGCGCAGCGGATCGCTGCCGGCCGCGCGCAGCACCGCGCGGATCTGCTCGCGGAAGAAATCCTCCGACTCGAGCGACAGCCGGATCGAGCGCAGGCCGAGAAACGGGTTGCGCTCGCGAAGCTGGGTGCCGAACAGCGGGTGCTTGTCGGCGCCGAGGTCCAGGGTGCGAAGCGTCACCGGGCGTCCGTGCATCTTCGTGAACACGCGCTTGTAGAGGCTGCGCTGCTCGTCTTCGTTCGGGAAGTCGCGCCACGAAAGAAAAGGGAACTCCGTGCGGTAGAGACCGATGCCTTCGGCGCCGTAGCGGTCGATCAGCGCGAGCTCGCCGACCAGGCCGACGTTGGCGAGCAGGCTGATGCGATGGCCGTCGAGGGTTTCGGCGGGAAGCTCGCGCAGGTGCTCGAGGCCGCGCTGGAACTCGCGGTACTCGCCGGCCATGCGCCGGTATTCGGCGAGCACGTCGGGCTCGGGCCGGAGGTAGACGGTGCCGGAGTTGCCGTCGACGATCGCGTCGGTCCCCTCGCGCACCGACTCGAAGACGCCGTCGGCGCCGACGACGGTGGGAATGCCGAGCGATTTGGCGAGGATCACCGCGTGGGACGTCACGCCGCCGCTGGAAGCGACGATGCCGCAGAGCTTGTCGTGGTCGAGAGCCGCAAGGTCGGTCACCGACAGCTCGAACGCGACCAGCACCGCGTCTTCGGTGACCTCGGGAACGTCGGTCTGGGCACCGAGGAGGTGTCCGAGAATGCGCTGCCCGGCCTCGCGCACGTCGGCGGCGCGCTCGCGAATGTAATGGTCGGTCATGGCCTCGAAGCGCTGCACGTAATCGCCGACGACGGTCTTGAGGGCTCCTTCGGCGGCGACTCCCTTGTCGATTTCCTCGAAGATGCGCGTGGCGAACGAGCGATCCTCGATCATCATCCGCAGCGCCTCGAAGATCGCTCCGCTGACTTCCGGCACCAGCTCGCGCATGCGTACCCGCGCCTGCTCGACCTCGGCGACGGCCTTGATGAGCGCCGTCTCGAACCGGGCGCGCTCGGCGACGCCGCCTGCGCCGGCAACCACCTGCACGTCGGCAAGATTGGCCGGCGGCGCGATGCGATGGGCACGACCGATGCCGATGCCCGAGGAGGCACCGAGGCCCGAGAACATCACGGTGCCGGTTTCGGTCTTCTTCTTTTCGGTGCGCGAGCGTGCCGACTCGAGGCTCTCGAGCCTCTGCACGGCCTTCTGCATCTCGCGGCGGAAACGCTCCCTCTCCTCTTCCTGGCGCTGCAGGCGCTCGGCGAGGTGGGCGTTGACCATGAACGCGCGGATCTGGCCGGCAACCGCGCGAGCCAGGCTCACGTCCTCCGGCGAGAAGCGCCGGCGCCGGCGGCTCTGGACGACGAGCACGCCGCGCGTGGCCGGCCCTTCGCCTACCGGCACGCCGAGGAACGAGTGGTACTTCTCTTCACCGGTTTCGGGAAAGAATTTGAACCGGGGATGCGCCAGCGCATCGTCGACGACGATCGGCTGCTGCTGCTCGACGACGAGGCCGACGAGGCCCTCGGTCTTGCTCATCGTCACGCGCCCGATGCTGCGCGCGGGAAGGCCCTGCGTCGCGGCCAGGCTGAGAAGGCCGGTTTCGGGATCGTAGCTGTAAAGCGAGCAGACCTCGCAATCGAAGGCCGCCGCGACCATGCGCACGAGTCCTTCGAGCGCTTCGCCCGACGACGAGCCCGGGCCGAGCAGAACCGTCAGGTCCTCGAGCAACCGCAGGTGGCGGCGAGTGCCGCGCGGCCGGTCGCCGCTCGAGGCTCGATCCGCCGAGTCTGAAAGCGTGTCCTTGATGCAGCGAGCTTATATCAGCGGCTCGCGACCGCTCAATGACGATGCATCCGCCAGGGACCGGACGCCGCCAATTGCCAAGCAATTGCGGCGGATCCTGCAGCGAATCGCCGCGAAATCCCGCCATGCAGCAGTCGCTCGCTCAGCGCGGGCCGGGGGCGCGAAAACGGGTACGACCGATGCGGACACCGGAGACGATCAGGGAGTGCACGTGCTCGCGCGCGCGCCGGACCGCGGTCGCGAGGTCGTCGCCGCCTGCCAGCGCAGCGGCGGCGGCCGATGCCAGGGCGCATCCGCTTCCATGCATCGATCCGCGGATGCGCCGCGACGTCATTCGCGTCTCGCGTCCGTCATTGAGAAGGAGGTCGGTCGGCGCTGCGCGAAGATGCCCGCCTTTGACGAGCACGGCGCCGCCGGTCGCGGAGGCGAGAACAGCGGCGGCTCTTCGCATTCCTGCGAGATTGGTCACGGGGACTCCCGCCAGCGCGGCCGCTTCGTCGAGATTCACCGTCACGAGCGTCGCGACCGGAAACAGGCTCGAGACGATCGCCCTCACGGCTGCCGGCGCGGCAAGCCGGCCCCCGCCGGTCGCTGCGAGCACCGGATCGAGGACGACGGGAATGGCGCGCGAACTGAGGCGACGGCCAAGGGCTCGCGCCACCTGGGCCGTCGGTACCTGACCGATCTTGATCGCGGCAACCGGAAGAGCGTCCAGCAGCTCGTCGAGCTGGGCGAGCACGAGGCTCGGAGCGACGGCGCGAGACGAGCGCAATCCGGTCCCCGACTGCACGGTGATCGCCGTGACGACAGCCGCGGGCAGCGCGCCCATCGCTTCGATCGAGCGCACGTCCGCGAGAATTCCCGCTCCCCCGGACGGATCGAGGCCTCCGATGGCGACGACGAGCGCAGGACGTCGCCCGCTCATGCGGATGCGACGGCGGCTTCGAGAGACTTGGCAACGACGGCGACAGCCTCGTCGCTGAGCGAAGGATGGATCGGCAGGCACAGCACCTCGCCGGCGGCGCACTCGGCTTCGGGCAGGTCGCCCGGTTTTCCTCCGAGAGTCGCAAAACACGGCTGCAGGTGCAGAGGCTGCGGATAGAACACGCGCGTCGGCACTGCGCGTTCGGCGAGGATCGCCGCGACGCGGTCGCGACGTCCGCTGCCGCGCGGATCGTCGATGCGGACGGTGAACTGGTGCCAGACGTGGCTTTCGACGCCGGCAGGCAGCGCGGGCGCGACCAGGCCGTGCCGCTGGCCCGGCGCAAGCAGCCGCGCGTACAGCGAGGCGATCTCGCGGCGGCGCGCGGTCCAGCCGGCAAGATGCGGCAGCTTGGCATTGAGCACTGCCGCCACCAGCTCGCCCATGCGCGCATTGATCCCGACCTCGTCGTGCTGGTAGCTCGTCGACGTTGCGCCGTGACTGCGCAGACCGGTGATCCTCGCGCCGAGGTTCTCGTCGCGGGCAACGACGAGGCCTCCGTCGCCGGGGCCGCCGAGGTTCTTCGTCGGGTAGAACGAAAAACAGCCGATTTCACCGAAGCAGCCGACCGACGCTCCACCGTGGCGACAATCGATGGCCTGGGCTGCATCCTCGATGACGGCGACGCCGTGCTCGCGCGCCAGCGTGACGATTTCGCCGATCGGCGCGCTGTACCCGTAAAGGTGCACGGGCAGCAGCGCCGCAAGGCGCGCTCCGCTGGCGCGATGGCGCAGCTGCGTCGCCGGCCCTTCGAAATGCCTGGCGATCGCAGTGCGGAATTCAGCCGCCCCCGCGTTGAAGCTCTTCCGGTCGATGTCGCAGAACACCGGCACTGCCCCGGCGCGCCACACTGCGCCTGCGGTGGCGAAGAACGTAAACGCAGGCAGCACGACCGCGTCGCCGGCACCGATGCCGAGCGCAACCAGAGCCAGGTACAGCGCGTCGCTTCCCGACGAGACGGCGACGGCGCACTTCGCACCGAGCCGGGCGCCAAGCGAAGCCTCGAGCTCGGCGGTCTCCGGCCCGAGCACGAACTGCTGGCGAGCCAGCACACCGTCTATGCGTCGGCGCGCATCGACTTCGACGGCGCGGAAGTCGGCGGCGAGGTCGAGCCACGCCGGACGGGACGTCGACGTGGGAAGGGACGCCCGGATGGGAGGCGAAGTGCTCAAGAGGGAACGATTCCGGCGGCGCGCACCAGCATCGCCATCGACTCGGCAGCCGAGCCACCCAGCACGGCCGCCGCGTCGCGGTCTTTGGGTGTCGGCTCGTTGTTGACGATGACGAGCGGCGCGCCCGCCGCCACGGCAGCATCGGGCAGCGAGGCCGCCGGATACACGACGAGCGACGAGCCGATGACGATGAAGAGGTCGCAGCGCGAAGCCGCCTCGAAAGCCTCGCGCGTCTCGCGCTCGGGCATCTGCTGGCCGAACGAAATGGTGGCCGGCTTGACCGGTCCGTTGCACGAGCGGCAGTACGGCACCTCGAGCTTCCCGCTGGAGATCTGCTCGTGAAGCTTCTGGCGGTCGTGCTCGAGCCCGCACTCGATGCAGGTCGCGCGCATCGACGTCCCGTGGATCTCGATGGTCCGCTCGGGCGAGCTCCCGGCTTTGCGGTGCAGGCCGTCGATGTTCTGCGTGATCAGGCGGTCGAGCTTTCCGGCTCTCTCGATCGCGACCACCGCGTGGTGGGCACCGTTCGGCTCGGCCGCGCGAAGGATCGGATACGTCTCGGTTGCCAGCTTCCAGTAGTCGCGGCGCGTCTGCTCGTGGAGGCAGAACAGATCGAAGGTCAGCTTGCGCGGATCGTGGCGCGACCACAGTCCGCCCGGAGAGCGGAAGTCGGGAATTCCCGACTCGGTCGAGATGCCGGCCCCGGTGAGGAAAACGACCGAGCGCGCGTCGCGCAGAAGCTCTGCCGCCCGCTCGAGTGACGGACGCTCCGGCGAGCGCTGTGCATCCGCGGATTTCACGAGCGGCCGCTATAACCGTCGCGGCGCCTTGCCTCAAGCCACTGACGCCTTGGCTCGCGCGGCAGCGCTCCAGGCAATACTCGCCGCGGAATTGGCAACGAGGGTGCAAACCCTGCCGTCTTTCGCTAAGGCTAGCGGGTCGGCCCGGGCCTCGGGCGACGGTGTCGCCGGGTGTTTCGTGTTCTGAAGTGGCTGATCGCGCTCGCGGTCACGGTAGTCGTGGCCGTCGGCGCCGTGGTCGTGCTGACCGCGTATGACGAGCTGACCGCGACGCTCCCTCCGCTGGACCGCCTTCTCGACTACGATCCGCCGGTTGCCACGAGGGTCTACGCCGACGACGGCTCCCTGATCGAGGAGTTCTACCGGGAGCGCCGCTATCGCGTCGCGATCGCCGACATTCCTCCGATGGTGCGCAACGCGTTCCTCGCCGCCGAGGACTCCGATTTCTTTTCCCATCGCGGTGTCGACTTCGTCGGCATCGCGCGCGCGTTCCTCGCCAACCTCCAGGCCGGCAACGTCGTGCAGGGTGCCAGCACGATCACCCAGCAGGTGGTCAAATCGCTGCTGCTGACCCCCGAGCGGAGCTACCAGCGCAAGATCAAGGAGATCCTGCTGTCGCTGCGCCTCGAGCAGCACCTGACCAAGGAAGAGATTCTCGAGCTGTACCTCAACCAGATCTACCTCGGCGACGGCAACCACGGCATCGGCGCGGCTGCGAAGAACTACTTCGGCAAGACCGTGCAGGAACTGACTCCGGCCGAGGCGGCGATGCTGGCGGGGCTGCCGGCAGCGCCGAGCCGCTATTCGCCCAACCGCGACATGGAAGCGGCCACCAGGCGCCAGCACTACGTGCTGCGGCGCATGCTCGAGGAGCAGTTCCTGAGCGCAGGCCAGTACCAGGAGGCGATGCGCGAGAAGGTGCACGTGCTCACCCATCGCCAGCGGCCGGGCGGAGTGCGCAACTACTACACCGAGGCGGTGCGCCTCCAGCTCGAAGACATGTTCGGCGCCGAGGCGCCGTACAACCAGGGCTATTCGGTGCACACCGCGATGCAGCCGAAACTGCAGGCGCTGGCCGAAGCGGCGATCCGCAACGGAATCGAGCGCCTCGACACTTCGAACGGCTACCGCGGCCCGCTCGCCCATCTCAGCGACGACGAGAACCGCCAGCACATGGCAGCCGTCGATTCGGAGCTGGCCGGCGCCCCGCCCGATGCCGAGCGCATCTACGAAGCCATCGTCAGCAGCGTGGCGTCCTCCAGGCTGGAAGTCTCGATCGGGACGGCGACGCACGCGACGCTCGACGTCTCGTCCCTGCACTGGAACGCGCAGAACAAGACGAGGCGGTTTGCGGTCGGCGACCTCGTCGAAGTGCGCGCGCGGGAGAACGGGCACAGCAACCCCGAGCATCCTTCGGTCGAGGAGCCGGTGCACTGGTACCTGACCGAAACCCCGCAGGTCGAGGCGGCACTGCTGGCAATCGACAACGCCAAGGGCGGCGTGGCCGCGATGGTCGGCGGCTACGATTTCCTCGGCAGCCAGTTCAACCGCGCACTGCAGGCCAGGCGCCAGCCGGGCTCGGCGTTCAAGCCTTTCATCTATTCGGCCGCGCTCGACCACGGCTTCACGCCGGCGACGATCCTGATGGATTCGCCGGTGCAGTACATGGATCACGACAAGATCTGGGAGCCGCGCAACTACACGCGCGACTACAAGGGCCCGATCCGGCTGCGCACCGCGCTCGAGCAGTCGCGCAACGTCGTGTCGGTCAAGATCGTCGATTCGCTCGGCGTCAAGACCGTCGTCGACTACCTGCAGCGCTTCCACCTGAACGCCGAGTTCGGACCGAACCTCTCGCTCGGCCTCGGAACCACCGAGCTCACGCTGAAGGACCTGACCGAGGGTTACACGACGTTTGCCAACGGCGGCGTCAAGGTCGAGCCCGTCGTCATCAAGAGCATCGAGGACAAGGACGGCAACCCGTTCTTCAGCGACACGCCGCGCCGCCGCGAAGCGTTGTCGCCGGAGACTGCCGCGCTGATGACGTACATCCTCGAAGGCGTCGTCGAACGCGGCACCGCAACCGCAGTCAAGGCGCTGGACCGTCCCGTTGCCGGCAAGACCGGCACGACCAACGACCAGCGCGACGCGTGGTTCATCGGATTTACGCCGACGATGACCGTCGGCGTCTGGGTCGGCTACGACGACCAGACGCAGACGCTCGGGCGCCTCGGCACCGGCGGCCACGTCGCAGCTCCGATCTGGCTCGACTTCATGAAGCCCGCGCTCGCGGGTACGCCGGTGCGCGACTTCGAGATTCCCGAAGACATCGACTGCGTGAACATCGATCCGAACTCCGGCAAACGAGCCGGAGAATGGACGTCCAAACCTTTCCTCGAATGCTTCAAGCAGGGCACGGAGCCGGGCTCCGGAGGCGGGCTGGAAGTGGCGGGCGCCGGGGCGAGCGAAGCGCTCGAGTCGATCACGTCGAACACGACGACGGACTCGCCGTCCGATTACGACGAAGCGCCGACGGGGCATTCGTCCTCAGGGGCCCTTCGCTCCGCACCTGCCGTTGCCGCGCCCGGCATGCTGCCTCCTGCAGCGCCGGATGCTGCTGCAGCGCCGCCCGACGCCGCCGCGCCGCCGCGCGATCCGCGCTGGGCCACAGGGCAGGCGACACAGCCGATCAATTCCCGCGGGCGTTCGGCCGACGACTCCGCACCCGCGCCCCTTTATCCTTACACGCCGCCGAGCCAGCGAGGCGCAGCCGCCGAACATCTCAAAGCCGAGGCGGTCGAGACGCCGAACGGTCCCGAAGTGCACCTGTACCGCCAGCCCGCTCCGGCGCCTTCTGCGCCGCCGCCCACCGCACCGGCCACCCCGCCGGCCACTGCCACGCAGCCGCGCCTGTGGCCGGCGCCGGTCGGCAACGCGCAGGAGGCGTCGCCTCCTGCAACGGACCATCCTTCGCGCCGCATCTGGGGCGGAGTCCCGATCCAGCCTCACAGCGAAGGCGCGGACGAAGGCGTCAGAGGGTCTCCCAATACGGAGCCAGAGCCTCGCGACTGAGACGGCCCCACGCCGTCAGCTCGCCGCCGCCCGCGACGAACGCAGCGGGGTCCGCCAGGTGCGCAATGCTGGTCGCCACCGAATCTTTCAGCGCCTCGATGTCGTAGCCGCCTTCGAGCAGCAGCAGCACGCGCCCGCGCGCAGACTCGTCGGCGACCTCGACCAGCGCATCGGTCATCGCACCGAAGGCCGCCGTGGAAAGCGCCATCGATGCGAGCGGATCGCTGCGATGCGCGTCGTAGCCGGCCGAGACCAGCACGAACTCGGGCGCGAACTCGCGCGCGAGCGGAAGAACGAGGTCGCGAAAAGCCGCGAGGTATTCGTCGTCGCCGCAGCCGGCCGGCATCGGCACGTTGACCGTGTATCCGCTCGCCCTTCCGCGGCCGGTTTCTTCGGGACGCCCCGTGCCGGGATAGAACGGGTACTGGTGCGTCGAGACGTACAGCACCTGGTCACTGTCGTAGAACGAATGCTGGGTGCCGTTGCCGTGGTGCACGTCCCAGTCGACGACGAGGACGCGCGAAAGACCGCGAGCGTCCGTCAGGTGGCGCGCAACGACGGCAACGTTGTTGAAGAGGCAGAAGCCCATCGGATGGTTGCCCTCGGCGTGGTGGCCGGGGGGCCTCAGTGCGGCAAAACCGTTGTCGACGTCGCCGGCCAGGATGGCATCGGCCATCGCCACTGCGCCGCCGGCGGCCAGCAGCGCCGCATCGAACGAGCCCGACGATGCCGGCGTATCGGCGTCGAACTGCGTGTGGGGACGCGCCGCGCTGGCGGCGACCGCCGCCACGTGCGCGGCGTCGTGAACCCGGCGCAGCTCTTCCTCGGTAGCGGCCCGGGCGGCGACCCGCGGCAGCGCCGAAAGCGGCGCCGCCTCGAACAGCTCGCACAGCGCCTCGATGCGCGCCGGGCTCTCGGGATGGCGCCTTCCGGTGTCGTGGTGGGCAAAGCGACGGTCGACCAGCAGTGCCGTGCGGCGCATGCGGCTTCTTAGCGCGAAGATGGACGGGCAACCAGCGCGCCCGCGATGCCGGGCAGGCGCGTTTTTTCACGCCGCGACCGCGCCATGCAGCCGCGGTCGGGCGCTCGGGGTCCGGTGCGCCGGCAGTCGGCGGCCGGCGCGGCGGCGGCGGTATTCCGGCAGCAAAAATGGCTGCGGCAACAGCGGGGGTTGACAGTCGGGTCAGGTGCTCCTAGCGTCCAGAGAATGTTCGGCATCGGTCCTTCCGAGCTCATCGTCATCCTCGTGATTGCCCTGCTGGTTCTCGGGCCGAAACGGCTGCCGGAGCTGGCCGCGGGCCTCGGCAAGGGTCTTGCCGAATTCCGCCGCGCGACGGCCGACATCAACGCCGAGCTCGACGAGGCGCGGCGCGCGCTCGAAGAGCAGGCGCGCGAGGCCTCGCGTGCATCGCAGCAGGGCCGCGTCTCGCGCAACCCGCGCGCAGCAGCCGGCGAAGAAAACGCCCCCGTTACCGCCTCCGCGCCCGCCGCCGACGAGCATGCGGCGGCCGCCGACGACGACGAGTCGCACCCGCACCCGAAGGCCCCGGCCTGATTCCGACGTCGTGGAGGACGTCGAGCTGCCCCTGACCGGCCATCTGGCCGAGCTGCGTCGCAGACTCCTGCGTGCCGTCCTGGCCATCGCCGTCGCGTTCGCGTTCTGCTACCCCGAGTCCGCGCTGATCTTCCAGATCCTCGAGCACCCGCTGCGCAGCTCGGCCGAAACCAACAACCTCAAGTTCCAGATCATCGGCACCGGCATCGCCGAGGCGTTCTTCACGCGGCTCGGGGTCTCGCTGGTCGCATCGGTGTTCGTCGCGATCCCGGTGATCCTTTACCAGCTGTGGCGATTCATCGCGCCGGGGCTGAAGACGCACGAGGCCAGCTACGCGAAGTGGTTCGTGCTGTTCGGCACGCTGTTTTTCGCGTCCGGTGCGTCGTTCTGTTACCTGTTCGTGTTCCCGGTCGGGTTCCCGTTCTTCCTGCAGGAGTATGCCGACCTCGGCATCGACCCGGTGCTGCGCATCAGCGAGTACCTGTCGTTCACGTCGCGGATGATGCTCGCGTTCGGCGCGACCTTCGAGCTGCCGGTCGTGATCTTCTTCCTCGCGCGCGCCGGCCTGGTCACGTGGCGACAGCTGCTGCAGTTCTCGCGTTACGCCGTCGTCGTCATCTTCATCGTCGCCGCCGTCTTGACGCCGACGCCCGATGCCGCCAACCAGTTCATGATGGCGATTCCGCTCTGCTTCCTCTACGCCGCGTCGGTCGGCGTGGCGTATTTCTTCGGCAAACCGCGGCCGGTCGAGGAGACCGCCGAAGAGGAAAAGCCCGAAGATTCGACGACGCTGCCTTCGCGCCGCTGACGCGGGCTCAAGCGGGATCGGCGGCGTCTGCGTCGAGAAGATTGCGGCGGACGGCTTCGGCCATCGCCGGTGACGTCGGTACCTGGCGTGCGTTCACTTCCGCACCGAGCCGGGCCAGTGCGCGCAGGCACGCCTGCACCGAATCGGGCACCGCGAGCACGACCAGCAGAGATTCGGAGCCCGCCGGGCCGTAGAAGCGCTCCATCGTGCGCGGGACGGCCCAGTCTTCCCACGCTTCGATCACGAGGCGGAAGTAGGCCGACTCGGCGCGAGGCACGGCCAAGTGCAGCGTGTAGACGCCGAGCTGCGGATCGAACTCGCCTTCGCCGGCATCGAGCCCGATCGCGTCGTTCTCACTGATAGGCACTGGTGGCATCGAACCACACCTCCGAGCGCTCTTCGCAGCGGCCGCACTCGACGCGCACGACGCGCAGGATACGACCTGCGACGTTCTCGCTCCGCTCGCCGAGGGTGGACAGGTTTCCTCCGCAGGGACACTCGCGGTGGGCGAGGTGATCTTCGATCTGCGAGAACGCGTCGATCGCGAGCGCGGTGGCGCGGGCGCCACCGGGGAGCGCAGCCAGGGCGCGCGCGAAGCGCCTTCGGCGCAGCAGTCGCCACAGCGACGCTGCGAGGGCAGCCAGCAGTGCGAACGCGAGAAGGAGGGAGATCACTCCGTGGTCGCGTTCGGGTCGCCCGGAATGGTGCCGAACACCGAGCTGGTGCCGACGTGCCGGACGTTCTTGATCGGCGGCCTGGTCACCGGCTCTCCGCGCCTGGCCTTGGCCAGAAGGTCGGAATAGCCCGGCGCCAGCGCAACGGTCGGCGACGAAGACGGTCCGCTGATCGTGACCGGCACGATCATCCCGGCTTGCACATCGACGAGCGGCGCAAGCCACGATGCCGACTGCGCGAGGCGGGACGCGACGGCGCCCGGCACCGCGACGGTGCCGTCAAGCGCCAGGCCGGCAGCCTGCGACCAGCTTCCGTCGGCATCGAGCTGGAAATCCCCGCTGTGCAGGACGAGGCCTCCGATCGAATAGACGTCCGCCGACCGCGACAGCTCGAGGAAAAGGCGATCGACGCGGGTGCCGATGGTTCCTTTTCGCGAATGCGGCAGCAGCGATGCGAGGTCGGCCGCGTGTGGCAGCGCGGGGTCGGCGGCGGCGAGAGCGTCGACGACGCGCGCGGCAAGATCGAGGTTGCCGATGCGACCGGCGACCAGCGATGCGTGGGCATTCCACACCGGGTTGCGATCCTTGTCCTGGCCGAGCTCGGACGTGGCCGCGCCGGCACCGTCGACGTCGAGCCCGAGCTGCGGCGCGACCGCCGCCACCATCTGCTTCACGTCCGCATGCTTGACCTGTCCGGTCACGGAGAACTTGGGATGGTCGGCCGGCGTGTAGCTGAGCGCACCGGTGCTGTCGCCGTTCCACAGCGTCGAAAATCCGTTGCTCACGCGGAACGTGCCTTCGAACCACTGCAGTCCGAACGGGATGCTGCCGAGGTCGAGGTTGCCGAGGCGCATGTCGCCGGGGCGAATGCTGAGCGCCACTTCGGCATTGATGGCGAGCAGGGATCCGCTGAACGCTGCATTCGTCACGTGCACCGGCCATCCGCCGAGCAGGGGAACGTCCAGCGACGGAGCATTCGCGAACAAGCGGAACCCTCCTTTGCCCGGGACTCCGGAGAACTGCAGCCGGCCGGTCACTTTCATGTCGGGACGGAACGGCTCGGGCACTTTCCAGTCCGCGGCCACCGCTTTCGCGTCCACGTTCGAGAACGACGCCTGCAACTCGTACTTGCCGGTCGGCAACGGATCGAACCAGCCCTGCAGGCCAAGCTCGTAGCCGCTCCATTTCATGTGGCCGTCGCGAAGACGCATCAAGCGGTCGTCCAGCGAGAACGCGGTGGTCACCGTCAGCGTGTCGGTGCGACCGAGCACCTGCCACGGTGCGGTCGCGACGAGCTCTCCGCGCAGCGGCGTAGCCGGAACCTCTTCGCTGGTCGTCTCGCCGACGACGCCCGACGCAGTGCCGTGCAGGTCGAGATTGCCCGACAAGCTCGGATCGAAGCGATTCGGCAGCAGCGTGCGCAGGGCGTCGATCGGTGCGCCCGTAAGGCGGTACTCGGCCTCGACGGTATCTCCGCCGTACGGGCCGTTGGCCCAGTGAATCGTGCCCGTCGCCTCCAGCATCGTGCCGGCTGCCAGCGGCGCACCGGAGAGCTCGAAGCGGCACGAGCGCCCGTCGGCCGCCGGCATCAGCGCGACGTGGGCATTGTCAAAATGGATGCGACCGTAACTGATCGTCACGAGGTCGACCTGGGCCTCGGAGATCTCGAAGCGCGCGCCGGAAGAGCCTGAGACATCCTTCAGCGCCGTCAGAAGCGGTTGCTCGCCGCTGGCCGCGCCAACGGACGGCACGTGAAACAGCTCCGACAAACGCTCGGCGCGTTCGGCAGGGACTGCCGATCCGAGCTCGGCCAGGATCGCCGGTGGGATCGCCGGTGGAGCCGGCGGCGCCTCGCTGTGATGCTGCGCCGGTGCCGGTGCTGCCACGCCAAGGGCCGTCAGGGCAACAGCGGCGCGCAGGATCGTCTTTCGCAAGTCCATGATCGACGTGCCTCTCTAAGGATAGGATTTCCGTTTTGACTGGCGCAGCCAGGCGCGTTAGTGGACGCGGATTCTACTTGCGCGCCGCCGGGGGAGCAACGATGTCTTTCGAGCAGATCACAGTGGCCAGAGGCGCGATTTCCCGCATCACGCTGGACCGCCCGGCCGAACGAAACGCGATGACGCCGCAGATGGGCCGCGAGATCCGCGCGGCCGTGGACGAGATCAACTCCGATGCGGAGGCTCGCGTCGTCGTCATCACCGGTGCCGGCAAGGGGTTCTGCTCCGGGGCCGATCTTCGCACTCTCGGCGCCGAGGCCGGCTCCGGAGAAGCGGCGGAGGGACTGGGCGGCGGCGAGAACTTCTACCGGGCCTTCCTCTCGATCCGCGATTTGAAGGTCCCGTCGATCGCGGCCGTCAACGGGCACGCGGTCGGGGCGGGCTTCTGCTTTGCGCTCGGAGCCGACCTTCGCGTGATTCACCGGGACGCGAAAGTCGGGATGACGTTCGTGCGGCTCGGCATCCACCCGGGGATGGCCGCGACGTGGACGCTGCCGCGACTCGTCGGACCGTCGGCCGCCGCCGACCTCCTGTACACCGGCAGGCTCATCGGCGCCGACGAAGCGCTCTCGCTCGGCATTGCCAATCGCATCGCCGGCGACGATTTCGACGCGGTCGTCGACGAGCTTGCCGGCGCGATCGCAGCGGCAGCGCCGGTGGCGGTGCGCGAGACCAAGCAGAGCCTGCGCGACAGCGAGCTGCGCAGCCTCGATGCAGCGCTCGCGCATGAAGCCTCGGTGCAGGCAATGACGTTCACGACCGAGGACGCGGGCGAAGGCATCCGCGCGATGCGCGAGAAACGCGCCCCGGCCTTCCGCGGCCGCTGAATGGGGTCAGGCACCAGCCGTATAAATTCGGCGACGACGACCAGTTGATGCGGCTGGTGCCTGACCCCAGCTATTTTCGAAAGAGCTTGTCGAGGTCCGAGAGGCGATCGGGCCCGGGCGCTGCCTTGGACGGCTGCGCATCGGGCCGCCGCGCGAAATAGTCGCAGAAATTGGCGCGCGACTTTTCGAGCACCCGCTCGGCCATCGGCTCGGCGCACTCGTTGTAGACCGCCTCGTCGTAGAAGCGGCAGTTCCGGCAGCAGCGCAGATCGCTCGAGCAGCGCGGGCACTGCATCGACCTTCCGATCGGATCTTCGAGGTCCAGCTCCTGCGCGCAAGCGTGGCAGACGAAGCGGGCCACCTGCTATTTCCCCTGGTGGCGCGCCAACCAGCGTGCGAGCACCGAAAGAAGCTCGTCCAGCGCTCCCGGCTCCTCGAACCGGTGGCCGACGGCGGGGAAACGTTCGACCTTGCACGGTCCGGCGACGCTGCGACAGATGAGGTCCGCGTGCGAGACCGGCACGACGTCGTCGGCCTCCCCGTGCATGACGAGCACCGGCATCGAGAGGGCCTGCATTGCCTTGGGCGCATCGATGCGAAGCACGTCGTCGAGAAAAGCCGGCCTGAGAAACCCCGAGCCGACGCGGCGACGCCCGCGGCTTCGCCATTCGGCGATCGCCTTGTCGGAAAGTCCCTCGGTGAAGATCTTCGTGTCGGCCACGGGCGCGATGAGCGCGAGGCGGCTGACCAGGTGCGGCGCCTGCGCCGCCGCGAGCAGCGCGACGAGGCCGCCGAGGCTCGAGCCGATCAGCGTGCAGTCGGTCGCGGTGAACCCGTGCATGAAGTCGAGGGCTCCGAGCGCGTCGGCGACTTCGCCGCTGACGGTGAGGTCCTCGTACTCTCCTTCCGAATCGCCGACGTAGGAAAAGTCGAAACGCAGGATGTTGTAGCCGGCCGGAGCGAAGCGTTCGGCGATTGCCGTCTGCTTGGTCCCTCCCCTCGTCGACTCCATGCCGTGGCAAAGCACCAGCCAGCGGCTGCTGCCGGCACCGGCGCGGTGGATGTCGCCGACCAGCCGGTTTCCGCGCCTGGACGGAAACTCGACGTTCTCGCTCGCGACGGGCGTTTGCGCAGCCGGGGCCGGTTTGCCCGTACGTCCAGAGGAAGGCGGCTGCGCGGGCATGACCGCGCGTGATACCATGCAGGAAGTCGTGTCCGAAACTGCCGAGGCCGTGCTGGATCTTTTCGAACGGTCACTGGCCGCGGAATCGGGGCTGGCCGCCAATTCCCGTCGCGCCTACCTGGCCGATCTTCGCCAGTTCCTCACGTTCCTGTCCGAGCGCGCGTCCGGGCAGGACCGCGGGCAAGTCCGCGGGAATGCCCGGCGCCTGCCCCGCCGCACGCGGGGGAATCCCGACCAGCCGGTTGCCGCCGTGTCGATCTCCGTCCTGAGCGGCATCGGCGTCGCCGATGTACGCGCGTACGTTGCCGAAAGGCTTCGCGACAGCGCCCGGTCGAGCACGGCGAGGAAGCTCGCTGCGCTGCGTGCGTTCTTTCGATGGCTGGCCCGCGAGGGAGCTGCCAGCGATCCGAGCGAAGCGGTTTCGGTGCCGAAAGTTCCGCGCCTGCTGCCGGTGCACCTTTCCGTCGACGACATGGCGGCACTGCTGGCCGCGCCCGATACCAATACCGCCGCCGGCCTTCGCGACCGCGCCCTGATCGAGCTCCTGTACTCGTCGGGGCTTCGCGCCGCCGAGTGCGCGCACCTCGACTGGAAGCACATCCACGAGTCGCTCGGCGTTGCGCGCGTGCTCGGCAAGGGCAGCAAGGAACGGGTCGTGCCGGTCGGCGCCGACGCCCTGGCGGCGTTGTCGCGTTACCGCAGCGGCTGGAGCCTGCCGCGCATCGATGCAGCCGCGGTCTTCGTCAACGCCCGCGGCACCCGGCTCACCACCCGCAGCATCGGCCGCATCGTTGCCAGGCACCTGGCGGGCGCCGCCGTCGTGGCCCACGCCACTCCGCACTCTCTGCGTCACAGCTTCGCGACCCATCTTCTCGACGAGGGCGCCGACCTTCGCGCGATCCAGGAGATGCTCGGCCACGCATCGATCGCGACGACCCAGCGCTACACGCACCTCGAGCTCGGGCGCCTCACGGCGGTGTACGACAAGGCTCATCCGCGAGCGTAGCCGTCCCTCGGGGACCACGCAGGCTCACGCAAGGCTCGGGAAGGAGAGCCGGCGGCAGCGGCGGCCCGGCGGCAGCAGGAGCGAGCCGCAGGCCAGGGCTCTGCGGCGCTGGAAGACCGGGGGAACAAGCGCTATACGTCGCAGTTCCGGGACAGCACCAGAGCGGGGACGAGTCGACGCACAGCGCCGGGCGGCCATCGTGTTTTTCCGGAAAGGAATTCGACGTTGAAGGAACTGATCGCCAAGGCCGACGTCCTGCTCGAAGCGCTGCCGTACATGCGGCGCTTCGCCGGACGTGTCGTCGTCATCAAGTACGGCGGCCACGCGATGCTCGACGAGACGTTGAAGTCGGGCTTCGCCGAGGACGTGGTGCTGTTGAAGTCCCTCGGCCTGCGGCCCGTCGTCGTCCACGGCGGCGGTCCCCAGATCGAGGAGGCCCTGTCCCGCCACGGGATCGAGTCGCGCTTCGTGCGCGGCATGCGCGTCACCGACGAAGCGACGATGGAGATCGTCGAGATGGTGCTCGGCGGCCAGATCAACAAGGCGATCGTCGCGATGATCCACACGCACGGCGGCAAGGCCGTCGGGCTGACCGGCAAGGACGGCCGCCTGCTGATGGCCGAGAAGCTGCTCGTGCGCGTCGAGGAAAAAAGCGGCGAGGCGGAGAGCGTCGATGTCGGCATGGTCGGAAGGATCCGGCACATCAATCCCGAGATCCTCGAGCACATCGAGAACACCGACTTCATCCCCGTCATCGCACCGATCGCGACCGACGAGCAGGGACGCACCTACAACGTCAACGCCGACGTGGCCGCTGCCGAGATCGCACGCGGCCTCAAGGCGGAGAAACTGATCCTGCTCACCGATGTCGCGGGCATCAAGAATGCCGACGGCGACGTCCAGGCGCTGTTGTCGGCAGCCGAGGCCAGGCGCCAGATCCGCGCCGGCTCGATCGCCGCCGGAATGGTCCCGAAAGTCGAATGCGCAATCGATGCCCTCGAGGGCGGAGTCGGGCAGGTGCACATCATCGACGGGCGGGTGCGGCACGCGGTGCTGCTCGAGATCTTCACCGACCGGGGTGTCGGCACCGAGGTGCTTCTCGATGTCCCGGCAAAGGCCGCGCCGGCAAAAGCGCGCACCCGGAGCCGTTCCGCAGCGGCGACCGGCACGCCTGCGCGAAAAAGGCCGCAGCAACAGTAAGCCCATGAGCACGACAGCCGGCAGCAAGATCCGCACCGACGACGCGAAGCCGCGGTCCATCATCGAGGCCACCGACCGCTTCACGACGGGCAACTATGCCCGCTATGCGGTCGCGTTCACGCACGGCAACGGATGCCGGCTCTACGACGAGAACGGACGCGAGTACCTCGACCTCTTCGCCGGGCTTGCGGTCTCGTCGCTGGGCCACGCGCATCCGGCGCTGGTCGCGGCGATCCGCGAGCAGGCCGGCAAGCTGATCCACACGTCGAACCTCTATTACCACGAGCCCGGTGCGCGGCTGGCCGAGCGCCTCGTGGAGCTGACGTTCGCCGACCGCGTGTTCTTCTGCAACAGCGGGGCCGAGGCCAACGAGGCTGCGATCAAGATGGCGCGGCGCGCCTCCGGCGGCCGCTACAAGATCATCGCGTCCCACGGCTCGTTTCACGGCCGCACGTACGGAGCGCTGGCCGCCACCGGTCAGCCGGGCCTGAAAGAAGGCTTCGGGCCGATGCTCGAAGGTTTCGTCCACGTCGAACCCGGCAGTGCCGATGCCGTCGCGGCAGTGATCGCCGAAGACACGGCGGCGGTGATCGTCGAGCCGATCATCGGCGAAGGCGGCGTTCTCGTGCCGCCGCAAGGCTACCTCGCCGCGCTGCGGGACCTCTGCGACCGCACCGGCGCTCGCCTGATCCTCGACGAAGTGCAGACCGGCAACGGGCGCACCGGAACCCTGTTCGCGTACGAGCACGAAGGGATCCGCCCCGATATCGTCACGACGGCCAAGGGGCTGGCCGGAGGGCTTCCGATCGGCGCCGTGCTCGCGCGTGAAGACGTCGCGGCGGCCTTCGTTCCGGGCTCCCACGGCACGACCTTCGGCGCGAATCCCGTCTGCTGCGCGGCCGCGCTCGCCGTGCTGGGCGAGCTCGTCGGCGGCGTCGCCGCCAATGCGGGCCGCGTCGGTGCCTATCTCCTCGCGTCGCTGCGCCAGGCGCTTGCGGGTCGCGGCGATGTCGTCGAAATCCGTGGCAAGGGCCTGCTGATCGGCATCGAGATGACGAGGGACACCAAGCCGATCGTGCGCGCGCTTCTCGAAAACGGCGTCATCGCCAATTCGACGGCGGGCAATGTGATCCGCCTCATCCCGCCGCTGATCCTCACCGAGAAAGAGGCGGACGAGGGCATCGCTGCGCTCGTGCGGGTACTCGGATGAAGCGCGACCTCGTCACGCTGCGCGACATCTCGCGCACCGAGCTGTTCCACCTGATCGCGCTCGCACGGCGCCTCAAGGCCGACGTGCGTGCCAGGCGCTCCCATCCGTGGCTGCCCGGGCGAACGCTGGCGATGATCTTCGAGAAACCGAGCCTGAGGACGCGGGTCACTTTCGAGACCGGCATGTACCAGCTCGGCGGCGGCGCAATCTACCTTGCGCCCGGCGACATCCAGCTCGGGCGAAGGGAGCCGGTCGGCGACATCGCCGCCAACCTTTCGCGCTGGGTGGACCTCATCGTCGCGCGCACGTTCTCGCACGACTCGCTCGTCGAACTTGCGCGCTCGGCCACGGTGCCGGTGATCAACGGGCTGAGCGACCTCTATCATCCGTGCCAGATCCTCGCCGACCTGATGACGCTGGCCGAGCTTCGCGGCTCGCTCGAAGGCATGCACGTCGCGTTCATCGGCGACGGCAACAACATGGTGCATTCGTGGGTGCTGGCAGCGGCCAAGGTCGGCTTCGATTTCGTGCTCGCGTGCCCGAAAGGCTACGAGCCCGACCCCGACATCCTCGCCGAGGCGCAGGGCGCAGCACCCGGCCGCATCCGCGTCACGCACGAAGTGGCCGACGCCGCGCGCGGCGCCGACGTGCTGTACACCGACGTGTGGACGAGCATGGGCCAGGAGGACGAGGCCGAAAGGCGGCGCAAGGTCTTCGCGAAGTTCCAGATCAACGACGCGCTGGTTGCGGCGGCGAAGCCGGACGTCATCGTCATGCACTGCCTGCCGGCGCACCGCGGCGAGGAAATCACCGCGTCGGTGATCGACGGCCCGCGCTCGGTCGTGCTCGAGCAGGCCGAGAACCGGCTGCACCTCCAGAAAGCCATCCTGGCGTGGCTGGCCGGCGCCCCCGAGGCACAAGGCCACTGACGCCGGTCCCGACTCTCTTTTTCAAGGAAGAACGTGAGCAAGAGCGACAAACCGAAGAAGATCGTGCTCGCCTACAGCGGCGGCCTCGATACGTCCGTGATCCTCAAGTGGCTGATCGAGCAGTACGACTGCGAAGTGGTCGCCTACATCGCCGACGTCGGCCAGGACGAAGACCTCGAGGGCGCGCGCCAGAAAGCTTTCCGCACCGGCGCGGTCGAAGCGTTCGTCGAAGACCTGCGCGAGGAATTCGTGCGCGACTTCGTCTTCCCGATGTTGCGCGCCGGAGCCGTCTACGAGGGCACCTACCTTCTCGGCACGTCGATCGCGAGGCCGGTGATCGCCAAGCGCCACATCGAGGTCGCCAGGCGCACCGACTCCGACGCCGTCTCCCACGGCGCCACCGGGAAAGGCAATGACCAGGTTCGCTTCGAGCTGACGTACGCCGCGCTCGCCCCCGACCTCAAGGTCATCGCGCCGTGGCGCTTCTGGGACCTCAATTCGCGCGCCAAACTGTTCGATTTCGCCGAAAAGCACGGCATCCCGCTGCCGGTCACGCGCGACCGCGGCTACAGCATGGACCGCAACGTGCTGCACATCAGCTTCGAGGGCATCGAGCTCGAGGATCCGTGGCAGGCGCCGCGCGAAGACATGTTCGTGCTGAGCGTGTCGCCGGAAGCTGCGCCCGGCACGGCGACGTACGTCGAGATCGAGTACAGGAGCGGCGATCCGGTAGCCCTGGACGGTCACGCGCTGCCTCCGTTCGAGCTGCTCGCACGGCTCAACAAGATCGCAGGCGCCAACGGCGTCGGCCGCGCCGACATCGTCGAGAACCGCTACGTCGGCATGAAGTCGCGCGGCGTCTACGAGACGCCCGGCGGCACCGTGCTGACGATCGCGCACCGCGCCCTCGAATCGCTGACGCTCGACCGCGAGGTCATGCACCTTCGCGACAGCCTGATCCCGCGCTACGCCGAAATGGTCTACTACGGCTACTGGTTCGCACCCGAGCGCGAGATGCTGCAGGCCGCAGTCGACGAGTCGCAAAAGTGCGTCAACGGCACTGTCCGCATGAAGCTCTACAAGGGCGCGGCCACGGTGGCCGGCCGCAAGTCGGACGACTCGCTGTACGTGCCGGCGCTGGCGACGTTCGAAGAAGACGAAGTGTACACCCAGGCCGACGCCACCGGCTTCATCCGACTTTCGGGGCTCAGGCTGAAGGTGCGAAACATGGTAAGGTCCAGAAAGGGCTGAAATCATGGCCGACCGGAAAACCAGGCGATCGGCGACTGCCGCCGGCGGTTCGACTCCCGCCCGCAGCGCGGCGCCCGACAATGCCAAGAAGGCCAAGGCGGCCAAGGCAGCGGGCCGCGCGTCCGTCACGAAAAAATCCAGTGCGCAAAGCCCCGCCGGCCGGGCGAATCGAAGCTGGGGAGGCCGCTTCGAGGCAAGGCCCGACGAAAAGACCCAGGCCTTCACCGCGTCGATCGGTTTCGACCAGCGCCTGTATGCGCACGACATCCGCGGCAGCGTCGCGCACGCGTCGATGCTCGCCGCCGCGGGCATCCTGACCGCCGCCGAAAGAGACAGCATCGTCAAAGGGCTTCGCGAGATCGAGGCCGAGATCCGCGAAGGCCGTTTCCGCTTCGAGGTGTCCGACGAGGACGTGCACATGGCCCTCGAGAGGCGCCTGGTCGAGAAGACCGGTGCGGCCGGCGCCAAGCTGCACACCGCAAGGTCGCGCAACGACCAGGTCGTCACCGACGTGCGCCTCTACCTGCTCGATGCGTTGCCCGCGATCGATGCGCGCATCGACGACCTGCAAAGGGCGCTGCTCGAGGTCTGCCTGGAGCACCCGAAGGCCGTGATGCCGGGTTACACGCACATGCAGAGGGCGCAGCCCGTGCTGCTCGGCCACCATCTGCTCGCGTATTACGAGATGCTCGTGCGCGACCGCGGCCGTCTCGATGATGCGAAGGTGCGCATCGACGTGCTTCCGCTCGGCGCCGGCGCCCTTGCCGGCACGACACTGCCGATCGACCGCGCCCGCACTGCGCGGGAGCTCGGTTTCTCGAAAGTCGCAGAGAACAGCATCGATGCCGTCGCGGCCCGCGATTTCGTGCTCGAGCCTCTGGCCGACCTTGCGATCCTGTTCGCGACGCTGTCGCGCCTGGCCGGCGAGATCGTGCTGTGGGCCACGAGCGAATACGGCTTCGTTCGCCTGCACGACGCGTATTCGACCGGCAGCTCGATGATGCCGCAGAAGAAAAATCCCGACATCGCCGAGCTGGTGCGAGGCAAGTCGGGGCGCGTATTCGGCAACCTGGTCGCCGTGCTGACGGCGGCCAAGGGCCTTCCGCTCGCGTACAACAGTGACCTTCAGGAAGACAAGGAGCCGCTGTTCGACAGCATCGATACGGCCTTGTCCTGCCTGGCGACGCTGGCCGCGATGCTGCGCTCGCTCACGTTCGACGAGGCGGCGATGCGAAGGGCAGCGTCCGACTCGTTCCTGCTTGCGACCGACCTCGCCGAGATCCTCGTCTCGCGCGGGGTGCCGTTTCGCCAGGCCCACGAGGTGGTCGGCAGGATCGTTCGCCACTGCATCGACGAGCGCATCGAGCTGACGGCACTGTCGAGCAGCGAGCTCGAGAAATTTTCGCCGGCGCTCGGTGCGGCAGCCGATCGCAAGGCCGGCGGCACCGTGGCTTCGCTTCTCACGCTCGACCAGGCCGTCGCGCGGCGCCGCTCCTATGGCGGCACGTCGGGCAGCCTGGTCTCGCGTCGCGTGAGCACGCTCGCGAAGAAGCACGGCGTGAGGCTGCCGTGATCGGCCAGCGCAGCGCGCGTATCGGCCAGCCCGGCGCGCGCATCGCCCATTCCAGCGCGCGTATCGCCCGGCCCGGCGCGCGCATCGCCCGCGCTGCAGCGGGCGCGGCTCTTGTCGCGTGCGTAGTTGGTTGCGGGCTTCGCACGCCGCCCCGCCCTCCCGAAGACACCGCGCCTGTCATTCCCGGCAAGGTCGAAGCCACGCGCCAGGACGGCGCCGTCGTCGTGCGCTGGCAGCGCGCCGAGCACAGCGCCGACGGCCAGAAGCTCGACGACCTCGCAGCGTTCGTCGTCGAGCGAAAGCGCGACAGCGAAAGCGAATGGACGAGGATCGGCACCGTTTCGGTCATCGACCAGGAAAAGATCCGCCGCCGCAAGCAGTTCGAGTACCGCGACGAGAGTGCGCGCGATGCGCCGGTTTCTTACCGCGTCATCGCAGTGGACGCCGACAAGCAGGAAGGTGCGCCGACGGCGCCCGCAGCGGCGGTCGTGCCGCCGCCGAAACCGCCCGCTCCCGTGGCGCCGGCTGCTCCCGCGGCGCCGCCTGCGTCTGGGGGTGCGCCGGCTGTTCCCGCAGCGCCGACGGCGCCCGTAGCACCCGCTCCACCCGCGCCCGCCGCCCCTTAGCCGGCCGGCCCGCAGATTCTTTCGCGCACGTGCATCTCCCGACGGCGCACGCGCCTTCGCAGGCTCAGCGCACGAGCGCCGCGTGCACGAGATCGGCGATCTTCTGGTGCCGCAGCGTGCTTTTCGTCTCCGCCATCAGGCCCGCCGACAGGAACACGCAGACCAGTCCTTTTTCCGGATCGACCCAGAAGCAGTTGGAACCGGCGCCGAAGCCTCCGTACGCAGAAGGTGATGCCGTAAGACCGAACGGAGTCGGGAACCACGCGCCCTGGCCGCGCACGAAGAACCCGTAACCGAGACAAGCCGGGAACAGCGGCCAGCCGAAGGACGCCCTGGCGTAGTCCCAAAGGCCGTTCGGCAGATCGCCGGTCTGGTTGGTCGTCATCAGGCCGATCGTCGACGGCGAAAGGATGCGGATGCCGTCGATCTCGCCGCCGCGGCGGAAGCACTCGGCGAAGCGGAAGAAGTCGTGCGCCGTGGTCAGGCAGCCTCCGGCCGGAAGCTCGAAATCCTCGGCGATCATCGCCGCTGCGCCTTCGAGCAGGTCGGGATCGAACATGTCGGGACTGCGGTCGCGTGCAATGACGGGAACTTTCCTTGCCGCGAGATCGGCGCGAAGCCCGAGCGACGTGTCGGTCATGCCGAGAGGCCCGAACAGGTCTTCGGCCATCATCTGCCGGTAGCTGCGACGCCCGCCGTCGAGGCGCCGAACGATGGCCGCGAGCACCGAATGCGCGATCAGCGCCGAGTAGTTCACGCGCTGGCCGGGCACGCCCTCCGGAAGAAGCGCGCACGCAACCTCGGCCATCGCGTCGATGTTGCCGAGCTGTTCGGGCGCGATCGCAGGAAGCCCGAACGGAAGCCCGGCACGATGCACGATGAGGTCGCCGATCGTGACGTTGTGCTTCCCCTTCTGGCCGAAGGCCGGCAGGATCTCGGCGACGCGGGTAGTGACGGCGATCTCGCCACGCTCGACGCGCATCATCACCATCGTGTTGGTGAGCTGCTTGGCGATCGACATCGAGAAGAACACGTCGGACAGCTCGGCGCTGCGTCCGGTCGCGCGATCGGCAAACCCGAACGCCTCGTGCACGACGAGCCGTCCCTCGCGTGCGACGAGCAGCACGCAGCCGTCGTAGCGCATGGCGTCGACGTCGTCGCGAATGACGTCGCGCAGGCGATCGAGGCGGTTGGAATCGAAACCGGCATCCGCTGCAGTCATGAAAGTCCCTCCGGGGCGGCGAAATCTGACACCACCGCCGCCGCGCGGCAATCGCAAGCAGCCTGCCGGGCCGCAATCTGTACCTGCCGCGGATTTCGCGTTAGAGCGATGGGGATGAGCAGGCAGCCGGCCCTCGCGGTCGTCTTTCCCGGGCAGGGCGCACAGAAGCCCGGGATGGGGCGCGACTTCTTCGAGCAGTACGCCGAGAGCCGGGCAGTGTTCGAAGAAGCTTCGGCCGCGCTCGGCTACGACGTTGCCGCGCTGTGTTTCGACGATCCGGCCAGGCTCGCGCTGACCGAGTTCCAGCAGCCGGCGATCCTGGCCACCGAGATCGCGATGATGGAAGCGCTGCGCCGGCGCCACGGCTACGAGCCGCGCTATTTCGGTGGTCATTCGCTCGGCGAATACACGGCGCTCGTGGCGGCCGGCGTCATGGCTCTCGGCGATGCCGTGCGCCTCGTTGCCCTTCGCGGTCGCCTGATGCAGCAGGCCACTCCGGCGGGCACCGGCGCAATGACCGCGATCGTGCACTCGGACCTCGACGTCGCATGGCTGCGCTCCACTGCGCAAGGGTTCGGCGTCGACGTCGGCAATCACAATGCCCTCGACCAGGCGTCGCTGAGCGGGCTGGCCGGCGACGTGGCCGAAGCCGTCGCTGCCGCGAAGGCTTCCCCGAAGGGCCGCGTTCGTGCGATTCCGCTTCGCGTGTCGGCGCCGTTCCATTCGCGTCACATGAAAAGCGTCGAGGCGCCGCTGGCGGCCGCGCTGAAGTCGATCGGGCACCTCGACAGCGCCAGAGCCGTCCACGTGCTGTCGAATGCATCGGGCACTTTCCACAGCGGATCGCGCCGCGACCTGGAGCGCGGCCTCGTCGAGCAGGTGGCGAGCACGGTGCGCTGGGTCGAGGACATGCGCGAGCTGGTCGAGCGCGACTGCCGCATCGTCGAAGTCGGGCCCGGGCGGCCGCTGCGCGGCTTCTTCGCGTCGCTCGGCGTCGAGATCGAGTCGATCACCAGCGTCGCGACGATCCCGGAGCCGAAGCACTGAGCGTCGAGGCCGACCCGCCGCCGCCGATTGTCGTCGTCGGCGCCGGCGCAGCCGGACTGATGGCAGCGATCCACGCCGCGGGCCCCACGGCGTCGCTCGCGCGCGGCAGCAACGCACCCGGCGTTGTCGTCGTCGAAAGCACTCGCGACGGCGGCCGCAAGATCCTGATCAGCGGCGGAGGCCGCTGCAACATCCTGCCCGGCGAGCTGGACGAATCGCGTTTCGTCACCGACTCCTCGGCGAACACGATGAAAAAAATGCTGCGCTCCTGGCCTCTGTCCGCGCAGCGCGCGTTCTTCGAGCAGGAGCTCGGCATCGAGCTTCGCCTCGAGAAGGAGACGGGCAAGCTTTTTCCGGCGAGCAACCGCGCCCGCGACGTGCGCGACGCGCTGGTCTCGTGCGCGAGCTCGCGGGGAGCCCGCCTGCGTTTCGAGAGTCCCGTTGCCGCGCTGGCGCGCATCGAACGAGGCGGGCAATCGCCGCTCTGGCAACTGACGATGCGCTCCGGCGAGACGCTCGATGCCTGCGCCGTCATCCTCGCGACCGGCGGCCTGTCGGTGCCGAAGACCGGCAGCGACGGTAGCGGGCTTCGCATCGCGGGCGAGCTCGGCCACCACTTGCAACCGACTTACGCGGCGCTGACCCCACTGCTCGACGAGACGGCCACCTTTGCCGGACTCGCCGGGATCTCGCTCGACGTCACGCTCGAAGCGTCCGGTGGTCGAAGGCCCCTGCGCACCCGCGGAGGATTCCTGTTCACCCACCGCGGCTACAGCGGGCCGTCGGTGCTCGACCTGTCGCACGTCGCGGTGCGAAGCCTCGAGCACCGCAGCGCACCGGGCGAAACCTCATCGCAGCCGGTCACGCAGAAGATCCTGCAGAAGATTCTGGCGAGCTGGACTGCGCTCGACCGCGAGGACTGGGAGCGCGAGCTCGAGCCGCGCCGCGCGGGCGTGCTCGGCGTCATTCGGCAACATCTCCCGTCCAGGCTCGCGGAAAGGCTTCTCGACGTGGCCGGCATCCCGCCGCAGCGCAGCCTCGCCGAGCTGAGGAGCGGCGAGCGCCGCGCGCTGCTGGAAGTGCTTACGCGCGCCGAGCTGCCGTGGACCGGCCACGAAGGATACCGCAGCGCCGAAGTGACCGGAGGAGGAATCGCGCTGTCGGATGTGGATCCGCGCACGATGCAGAGCCGCGTCGCGGCCGGCCTGTTCCTGTGTGGAGAGATGCTCGATGCGTTCGGGCCGATCGGCGGCTTCAACTTCGCCTGGGCCTGGGCCACCGGCCGCGCCGCCGGTGAAGGCGCCCGCGCGTACGCCGCATCGGGCGATGCCGCCGCGCGGGTCCAGAAGGGCGCCTGACGGACGCAGACGGGCCTTTTTGCGCAGCCCGCGACCTTGGCCTTCGCAAGAAGCCGGCGCTATATCCCGCCGACGATGTCGCTCTCGTTCACCAAGCTGCACGGTTGCGGCAACGACTATCTGTTCGTCGACTGCACCGGCGACTGCGCGCTGCCCGGCTCGGAGCAGCTTCCGGCCATCGCGCGTTACGTCTCCGATCGCCACACCGGTGTCGGCAGCGACGGCGTGATCCTCGTCTGCCCGGGCAACGGCGACGGCACCGATTTCCGCATGGAGATGTACAACGCCGACGGCAGCCGCGGCATGATGTGCGGCAACGGCATTCGTTCTCTCGGCAAGTACGTCTACGACCACGGCCTCACCACCCGCCGCAGCCTGCAGATCGCCACCGATTCGGGACCGAAGAAGCTCGACCTCGAGCTCGACGGCGGCCGCGTCTCGCGCGTGCGCGTCGAGATGGGCAAGGCCGTGCTCGACGGCCGCAAGATTCCGATCGACAGCGACGAGCAGTTGATCAACGCCCCTCTCGAAGTCGCCGGCCAGACCTGGCGCGTCACCTGCGTGTCGATGGGCAACCCCCACTGCGTGACGTTCGACGTCGACCCCGACGGCATCGAGGACATCGCGAGGATCGGCCGCCAGTTCGAGCGCCACGCGTTTTTCCCCGCAAGCGTGAACACCGAGTTCGCGCGCGTCGACTCGCGCACCGAGCTGACGATGAGAGTGTGGGAGCGCGGATCGGGCGAAACTTTCGCGTGCGGAACCGGCGCCTGCGCCGTCGTCGTCGCCGGCGCGCTGACCGGTCGCACCGACCGCCACGCGACGGTCCACCTTCGCGGCGGAGACCTCGAGATCGAGTACCACCAGGACGGAAACGTCGTGATGACGGGGCCGACAGTCGAGGTGTTCTCGGCAACCGTGGAGATTCCGGACCGGCTCTGCTGAGCGGTCCGGCGGAGGAAGCAAGTCATGGCCGCGATGTTCCAGGGAACCTTCACAGCACTGGTCACGCCGTTTCGCGGCGGCGAAATCGACGAGCCGGCCTTTCGCGCGCTGATCGACGAGCAGATCGAAGCGGGAATCGACGGCATCGTCCCGTGCGGCAGCACCGGCGAGTCTGCCACTCTCAGTCACGAAGAACACGAAAAGGTGATCGGCATCGCGATCGACCACGCGCGCGGCCGCAGCAGCCAGGCCGGTCGCAGCGTCAAGGTGATCGCCGGCACCGGCTCGAACAACACGCGCGAAGCGTGCCGCCTCACCCGTGCCGCCGCAGACGCCGGTGCCGACGCCTCGCTGCTGATCAGCCCTTACTACAACAAGCCCACGCAGCACGGGCACGTCGAGCACTTCAAGGCGATCGCGGCCGCAGCACCCGAGCTTCCACTGATCCTCTACAACATCCCCGGCCGCACCGGCATGAACATGCTGCCGGAGACGATCGCGCGCCTTGCCGAAGTGCCGAGCATCGTCGGCATCAAGGAAGCGTCGGGGTCGGTGGACCAGTGGCTCAACATCATCCGTCTTTGCGGCCCCGACTTCTGCGTGCTGGCCGGTGACGATGCGGCCACGCTGCCGATGATGTCGATCGGCGCCCACGGCGTGATCTCCGTCCTCACCAACCTGATGCCGGCGCGCTTCAAGGCCATGGTGGACGCCGCGCTGGCCGGCGACTTCGGATCGGCTGCGCAGATCCAGTACGAAGTTCTGCCTCTGCTCCAGGTGCTGTTCCTCGAGATCAATCCGATCCCGGTCAAGGCTGCGCTGGCGATGATGGGCCGCATCCACAACGAAGTGCGGCTTCCGCTGACTCCGCTGTCGGATGCTCCTGCCGCGCGGCTGCGCGACGCCTTGCGCGCCGCAGGGCTTCTCGCGGAGGCGCGGGCTACGGCATGAGCCGCGCGCCGATCATCGTGCTCGGCGCCGGCGGCCGCATGGGCCGGCGCATCGTCGCGCTGGCCGAGCAGGGCAGCGAAGCGCGCGTAGTCGGCGCCGTCGAAATCGCGGGATCCCACCTGATGGGCCAGGACGTCGGCGAGCTGGCCGGCGTGCCGCTCATCGGCGTCAAGGTCGTCGCCGATTTCGCTGCAGCCGTCTCCGGCGCGGAACAGGGCGCCGTCGCGGTCGACTTCACGCAGCCGGAAGCGGCCGTCGAGCACGCCAGGCAGGCGGCAGCGATGTGCACGCCGATCGTCATCGGCACCACCGGCCTCACGCGCGAGCAGAAGAACGAGCTCGAGCTGGTGTCGAAGAGGACGCCGCTCCTGCTGTCGCCGAACATGAGCATCGGCATCCACGTGCTGCGCGGGCTGGTCGGCGAGGCGGTGCGCAAGCTCGGCCCGGGATTCGACGTCGAAATCGTCGAGGTGCACCACAACCGCAAGAAGGACGCACCGTCGGGCACGGCACTGGCGCTGGCCGAGGAAGCTGCCGCTGCCGCCGGCGTCGATCCTGCCACGGCCTTCGTCCAGTCCCGCCAAGGGCTGGTCGGAGAGCGCCGCAACGGCGAGATCGGCGTGGTCGCCGTACGCGGAGGCGACAACATCGGCGAGCACACCGTGATGCTGCTCGGCACCGGCGAGCGCCTCGAGCTCATTCATCGCGCATCGTCCCGCGACTGCCTTGCCGCCGGCGCCGTGCGCGCCGCCGCCTGGCTCCACGGCAAGACCCCCGGCCTCTACTCGATGTCCGACGTTCTGGGACTCCGCTAGCAACCTGCTCCAGCAACCTGCCGGCGAGCCGCACATCGCGCAGGTTGCGCGATCGGCGCCCGGACCGATATACGCGGCACGGGGAACTCAGGGTGAGCCATACGGCTTTCATCGGGATCGGCACCAACCTCGGCGACCGACAACGTAACTACAGGACTGCGCTGGAGAAAATCGGCGCGCTGAAGGACACGCGCGTCATCGGCAAGTCGTCGATGTACGAGAGCGAGCCTCACGGCAAGGCGCGCAACTGGTTTCTCAACGGCGTCGTCGAGATCGTCACCGAGATGGAAGCCGCGCCGCTGCTCAAGGAACTTCAGAAGATCGAGTCGGCGCTCGGTCGCAGGCGCGAGGCTGCCAAGACGTCGATCTCGCGCGAGATGGACCTCGACATCCTGTTTTTCGACCACGATACGATCGACAGCCGCAGCCTGAAGATCCCGCACCCGGAAATGGGCAACCGCAAATTCGTGCTGCTGCCGCTGGCGGAGCTGGCGCCGGCTTTCCTTCACCCGCTCTCCGGCAGCAGCGTCTCGAGCCTGCTGGCGACGTCACCGGACAAGAAAAAGGTCATGCTCTACCGGCCTCGCTAGGACTTCATGCAGATTTTCATCGACAGCGCCGACATCAACGAGATCCGCGAAGCAGCCGAGATGGGCGTCATCGACGGCGTGACCACCAACCCGTCGCTGGTGGCCAAGACCGGCAGGCGCTTCGAGGACGTCCTCTCCGACATCCTCGAGGTCGTCGACGGCCCGATCAGTGCCGAGGTCGTCAGCACCGAGGCCGCTGCCATGATCGCCGAGGGCCGCAAGCTGGCGGCTCTGCACCCGAACATCGTCGTCAAGGTGCCGATCGGAGCCGAGGGCCTGAAGGCGATCCGCGCGCTGTCGGACGAGAACATCCGCGTCAACGTCACGCTGATCTTCCAGCCCGCGCAGGCCCTGCTCGCGGCCAAGGCCGGCGCGGCGTACGTCAGTCCCTTCGTCGGTCGCCTCGACGACGTCTCCGAGGACGGCATGGCGCTCATCGGCCAGCTCGTCGAGATCTTCGACAACTACGACTACGGCACCGAGATCCTCGTCGCGAGCATCCGCAGCCCGATGCATTTCGTGCATTCGGCAAGGATGGGCGCCGATGTAGCCACCTGTCCGCTCTCCGTGATCCAGCAGCTCCTCAAGCACCCTCTTACCGACGCCGGCCTGGCCAAGTTCCTGGCCGACTGGAAGAGCGTGCCCAAGAAGTAGGAAGGACTGGACCTCGCCTCACCTCTCCCCCGCCCCGGGGCCTGCCGCGGCTCCAGCGCACAACTTCGGGAGCAGACGGGCGCTTGACTCACTTGGCTCGGGATCTACCATGAGCGGTTGACGGTCGTCGTGCGGGGAACAGTCCGTCACTCGGCTTGAGAGAGCTTCCGAAAGTCTACTTCGAACGCTTGCTGGAAACGTCGCCCGACATTGTCGTGGCGGTCGACCGCAACGGCGTCATCATCTTCTACAACGACGGGGCCGCCGAGATCCTCGGCTACCGCGGGAACGAGGTCCTCGGGACCCCGGTCGCGCGGCTCTACCCGGACGTCGAGGAGGCCAAGCGCGTCATGGAGGCCATGAGGGGCGGCCAGGGCCGCGTCAGCACCTTCGAGACCGAGTTCGTCGCCAAGGACGGGCGCCGGGTACCGGTGGCCATCTCCGGCTCCATCATCCACGACGAAAAGGGCCGCGAGCAGGGCAGCATCGGCTTTGCCAAGGACATCCAGCACCTGCGCGAGCACGACCAGCTCGTCACCCTCGGCCAGCTCGCCGTCAGCCTTGCCCACGAGGTCAACAACCCGCTGGAGGTGCTGGTCAACCAGGTCGAAATGATCGAGCGCTTCCTGCACGACAGCACGAGCAGCCAGGACTATTCGCGCGAGCACGAGCGCGTCGAGGCGATCCGCCGCGAGCTGCGCCGCATCCAGGCCATCGTCGAACGGGTGGGCGAGATGGCCGCCGACGGCTTCTACGCTTCGCGCGAATACATGCCGGGGCGACTGATGACCGATCTCGGGCTGGACGCCGCGCCGGTCGAGGAAGTCGCACCGGCCGCTTGCGCCTGCGGAGGCGAGATCCGCGGCAAGACGATCCTCGTCGTCGACGACGATGCGGGGGTGCGGCACTCGATGGCGGAGATCCTCGGCGGCGAAGGCTGCAAGGTGATGACGACGCCGTCGGGACGCGAAGCGCTGGCGCTGATCGAGCGCGAGCGCGTGGACCTGGTGATCAGCGACGTGCAGATGCCGGACATGGACGGTTACGAGCTGTTCCGGCGCATCCGGGAGGGGCACCACCAGCTCCCCGTCGTGCTGATGACCGCGTACTATTACGACAAGGATCACGTCATCAAGCGCTCGAAGGCCGACGGCCTGCGCGACGTGATCTTCAAGAAGCCGATCGATCCCGGCCGCCTGCGCGAAATCGTCGAGTCGCGCGCGGCGGCGCATTGACGGGGTCAGGCACCAGCGGCCGCGGTGTCGGTGCGGACTTGCAGCGTCATTCCTGCCGCTGGTGCCTGACCCCAGGCTTCAGCGGCTGCGGTGTCGGTGCGGACTTGCAACGTCATTCCTGCCGCTGGTGCCTGACCCCAATTTGACCTTGCGTCTACGCCGCTTCAGGAAGGCGTCGTGACGATCCGCATCGATCGCGTGTATACGCGCACGGGCGATGACGGCCAGACCGGGCTCGTCGGCGGCCGGCGCATCGCCAAGGACGAGCTGCGCATCGCGTGTTACGGCGACGTCGACGAGCTCAACAGCGTGCTCGGCGTCGCGCGCAGCGCGCTGGCCCCGCAAAAAGCCGGCGACGACGACTCCGCGCGCATCGACCGCGTGCTCGCGTTCGTACAGCAGGAGCTGTTCGACCTCGGCAGCGAGCTGGCCACTCCGCCCGAGTCCGAATACGAAGGAATGATCCGCATCGGCGACGACGCCATCGCGCGCCTCGAGCAATGGATGGACGAGCTTTCGAGCGACCTGCCGCCGCTCAAATCGTTCGTGCTGCCGGGCGGAGGTGCGGCCGCTGCTTCGCTGCACGTCGCGCGCACCGTGTGCCGTCGCGCCGAGCGCGCCGTGACGACGCTGGTGCGGCGCGGCGAAACTTCACCGGCCACCGCGCGCTACCTCAATCGCCTGAGCGACCTGCTGTTCGTGCAGTCGCGCTGGATCGCGGTGCGAAGCGGCCACGGCGAGGTGCTCTGGCAACACGGCCTGGAGCCGCCGCCGCCCGGGCGCTCCGGTCGCGGACGGGCGCGCAAGCCTGCGCAGGCGAGCGAAGCGCAACCGTCCGGCACCTCCTCGACTGCATCCGACGCCGCAGCGCGTCCGAAAAAGTCGCGATGACGCCGGCGGCGCCACGATCGTGCGGCCCGTGCGCCCGCTGCGTCGAACCCCCGGCAGGGAGAACGCCATGACCCCCGAGCGAACCGACGGACACGGGCTTTCGATCAAGCAGATCGAGATCGGCCCGATGCAGAACTACGTCTACATCGTCGCCGACATGGAGCAGAGGAAGGCGCTGCTCGTCGACCCCGCATGGCAGATCCAGGGACTCGTCGACGAGCTCGACAAGCAGGACCTCGAACTGGTGGGTGCGCTGATCACCCACTACCACCCCGACCACATCGGGGGGGACTTTGCAGGCCATCACATCGAAGGCATCCAGGAGCTGATGGCCGCGCGCCCCTGCAAGATCTACATCCACAAGGCGGAGGCCCCGTACGTGCAGCACCAGCTCGGCCTGACGCCGGCCGACTACGTGCAGACCGACGACTCGACGACCGTGGACGTGGGACGGATTCCGGTGCGATTACTCCACACTCCGGGGCACACCCCCGGATCCCAGTGCTTCCTGGTCGGGGGGCACCTCGTCTCCGGTGACACCCTGTTCATCGGATCCTGCGGTCGCGTCGACCTGCCCGGAAGCAACCCGAGTGATCTCTATTACAGCCTCAATCAGAAGCTGAAACGTCTGCCCGACGAGACGATCCTTTTGCCCGGGCACAACTACTCGCCGGAGCGCACCTCCACGATCGCGCACGAGAAACAGAACAACCCGTTCATGCGTTTTGAAAGCGTCGAAGACTACCTGCACGCGATGGGCCACTGACGCATCGCAGCATCACCCCCGGGAAAGTCGCAGCGCTGCGACGAACGGGCGTTTGAGCCGCGCATTCCTGCCGGAAATGCCTTGACTCATCGGTGCGCCCCGAACATAGGATTCCCCTGCACTCGGCTCGGTCCCCCTCGCGTTCATACGGGGTAGGGTTGGGGACCTCGATCGACCAATCATCCCAGGACCCATCATCCGCAGGAGGAGTACATCCATATGAAGCATACTTTCTATCGGCTCGTCGGCGCGGTTGCCGTTGCGTCGCTCGTCGGCGCAGCCGGCATCGCGCAGGCGGACACCGCCGCCGACATCGCCTGTCACTCCGCAATCGGCAAGAACGTGTCCAAGCTGCAGGCCACGCTGGTCAAGAACATGGTCGGCTGCCACAAGGCGCGCGACAAGGGCGGCCTCAACTCTACCGACTGCAACAAAGTCATCGGCACCAACAGCGCCGACATCGAGAGCGGCGGAAAGAACTCCGCAGCGATCTCGGCGGCCGTCGCGGCGATGACCGCGGTCTGCACCGACGCCAACGCGGCAGTGATCGCGCTGTACCCCAACTGTCCGTCGCCGGAGTCACACGCGAACACCACGATGGACAACGTGCTGCAGTGCCTGACCAAGCTCTCCGCCGACTACGTCGGCAAGCTCGGTGCGACCGTGCTCGGCAATCCTCAGACCGAGCCGCTCAGCAAGGCCGAGGGTGGATGCAAGGGCGCAGTCGCCAAGGCCCTGTCGAAGGCCATCAAGACCGACAGCGGCACCCGCGCCAAGTGCATGTCGAGCTTGGAGAAGACCAATGGCGCGCTCGTGACTTACGGCTCGAGCACCTGCATCGACGGCGCGGGCGACCCCAAGGGGAAGATCGCCGGCGCGATCACCGCCGTGGATACCGGCATTGACGGCAAGTGCGGTGCGGCCAGCCTGCTGACGAAGAGCAACTTCCAGGACATGGACTTCTGCAGCGGCACGCTCGGCTCGGCCGGAAATAACGCCGCGACAGCCGTCGGCCTGCACACCTGCATCACCAAGCGCGCCGTTGCGCCGACCGCCGACGGCCTTGCCGCCCTGATCTTCGAGCTGCCCGGCAAGTGCGCAGTCGCCGCCGACGTGATCATCAACGCCGGCTTCGGCCAGAAGCACTCGAACACTCGCCTCGACACCGGCTTCACCGGCCTCGGCCAGGACGTCGACGTCGAAGACAACTCGCTCGGCGGCGTCAAGCTCTCGGGCTGCAATGCATTCTGCGAGGATTGCCAGGTGAGGATCGACAGCCACAACGGCTACTGCCGCTGCGGCAACTCGCCGACGACGAAGTGCTTCAACAACATCGAGACGGCCGACGCGACCGAATGCCCCGGCGGCGGCGACAACGTCTGCCACTGCATGTTCGGTCCTCCGCTCGCGCTGAACGCCGGCGGAACTCCGGCCTGCGTCGTCAACACTTTCAGCGGCGACTTCACCGGAACCACCCAGGCCGTCGGCGAGTACAACGTGACGACCAGGACGAACGCGATCGTCTATACCGGTGAGAGCCTGTTCGCGCCGTGTCCCACCTGTTCGGGCGCCGGCACGCCGACGGTCGGCGGCACCGGCACCTGCCACGGAGGCCAGCAGACCGGTGCCGCGTGCCACATCGACGCGATTCACCCGGACTTCGGCCCGGTCAGCTTCGATTGCCAGCCGTCGAGCGGCAAGAACGTCAGCGGCACCGGCCTGAAGCTCGCCCTCGCGTTCACGAGCGGGGATAGCCCTTCGGTGAACGCGACCATCAACAACGCGAGCTTCTGCGACACGTCGGCCGGACCCTGCCACTGCAGCGTCTGCACGGGCAACACCAACGTCGCCTGTAACAGCACCGCGGACTGCACGGCGTTCGGCGCCGGCACCTGCGGCTTCGACGTGACGACCCTGAGCGGCGTCGACCAGAAGCCGAAGCAGAACCAGTGCGGGACGGTCTGCATGGCCAACACCAGCCCCGACGACGGCATGGGCACCTGCGACGACCCCATCGACAACTACTGCGATGGCGCCAGCATCCTGCGTGCGAGCGGCCGCGGCATCCTGACGTGCTTCACCAACGCCGATTGCACCCCTGCGCACCACTCGGACTGCCCGGGCGGCGACTGCGGCAACTGCACGCTGCAGCTGCCGCGCTCGTGCTTCCTGCCGGCCGTCACGGCGACGGGCACGCCCGGCATCTACAACAGCGAGGGCGTGTCGGCGTTCTGCACGGGTCCGACGTCGAACAGCGGCATCAACGATGCCGGCGGCGTCCCGGGACCGGGCCGCGTCAAGCTCGACTTCGACTTCAACGTGTGGTGCGACGCCGCCCACACCAAGCAGTTCCAGCTGCCGGGCGGCTCGAACTGCCCGTAGGCTCCAACCTTTCCGCAGCGGCCTCGCGGCCGTGACGGACCAGCAAAGGCCCCCGCATCGCAAGGTGCGGGGGCCTTTTTTTACGTTCGCATCGCTGCCGTCGGCTGCGACCGCGGCGGTTGTCTCCGCGCCCCGGTCGCGTTACGAGACCGCGTCTTTTTCGGACGCAGCGGCCACCCAGTCCACCGGCGGCCGCCCGCATCCACCGAGCCCGGCCTGGCCGTAGGCCGCTGAGGATCAGCGGCCGTTCAGCGTAGGTCGCTGAGGATCAGCGGCCGTTCAGATGAGACCGACGAACCTCGACAGGGAGACGGGAATGACGATCAAGTCGGATGCGTGGGTGCTCTACGCCGGGGAGAAGGGAGCACCGCCCAAGCCCACCCAGCTCGTGCGCGAGACGTTCGAGTTTCGCGAGCCGGGGCCGGAAGAGGCGCTGGTTTCTCCGCTGTTCGGCTGCATGGAAGGCAACATGGGCCACGCCGTCGAGCGGCGCCCGATCGATCTCTGCCTTGCCCGCGGCGAGGACAAGGTCGTCGTCGGCAATGCCGGCGTCGTGCGCGTCGACAAGGTCGGCTCGGCCGTCTCGACGGTTCGCGACGGCGACATCGCCATCGTGTTCTGCAACGGCGCTCCCGACCGCTTCGGTTATCCCGAGAGGATCTGGGCCTACGATGCGCCCGGCACCGTCGGCGTGCTGTCGCGCCAGACGCGGATGCACGAGAAACAGCTCATCCGCATCCCGAAGAACACCGCGTATCCGCTCGAGCAGTGGGCCGCGTTCTCGCTTCGCTACGTGACGGCGTGGTCGAACTGGGAGCTCGCGTACGGCACGCTCCGCCTGCTGCTGAACGAGAAGGAATTGCCGCACCCCGAGGTCTGGGGCTGGGGCGGCGGCGTCTCGCTCGGCGAGCTCGCGCTGGCAAGACATGCCGGCTGCCGCGTCGCACAGATCGCGTCGACCGACGAGCGCCTGACGACGATCGAGAGCCTCGGCATCCGCGCGATCGACCGCCGCGAGTTCCGCGACCTGTACTTCGACAAGAAGAAGTTCCGCGCCGACGAGGACTACACGAAGAACTACCTGGCCGCCGAGAACATCTTCACGAAGAAAGTCACCGAGATGACGGGCGGCAACCTCGTCAACATCTTCATCGACTACGTCGGCGTGCCGGTGCTGCGCGCCACGCTCAAGGTGCTGGCCCGCGAAGGCATCCTGACGACGGCCGGATGGAAGGAAGGGATGATGATCGAGCTGGTGCGCGCCAGCGAATGCATCGCGCGCCACCAGCACATCAACACCCACTACGCACGCTACGAGCAGGGCCTGGCCGCCGTCGAATTCGCCGAAAAGAACGGCTGGCTGCCGCCGCTGGACACCCGCGTCTACGATTACGACGAGATCCCGGCGTTGTTCGACGACTACGCGCACGACCGCGTCGGCTGGTTCCCGGTGTTCCGCGTCAACGGCTAGCAAGAATGCAATCGGTGTAATGGGGTCTGACCCCATTCGCATCCATCATGGGGTCTGACCCCATACACATGGGGTCAGACCCCATTACACAGTAGGTATAGAGAGACCACGACATGAGCATCGCAAAGATCGCAATCCTCGGCGGCGGACAGATGGGTGCCGGCATCGCACAGGTGGCGGCGGTCGCCGGCCTCGACGTCGTGATGATCAAGGCCACGCCGGGACCGGCCGACAAGGCCCGCGCGTCGATCGAAAAGGACCTCGCCCGCGTCGTCGAGCGCGGCAAGCTCGAGCAGTCCGAGATGGACGCGACGCTCGCCAGGCTCCGCTTTACCGACAAGATCGACGCCGTGGCCGATTGCGACCTTTTCCTCGAGTCCATCGTCGAGGATCTCGGCGTCAAGCAGGCGAAGTTCGCCGAAGTCGACCGCATCGCGAAGCCGTCGTGCATCCTGGCGAGCAACACGTCGACGCTGTCGATCACGGCGATGCAGGGCGCGACCGGGCGAACGGACCGCTTCATCGGGCTGCACTTCTTCAATCCGGCAACCATGATGAAGCTCGTCGAGGTGATCCCCACCGACAGCACCGACGGCGCGGTCACCGCTTCGGCGATCCAGTTCGTCGAGAAGCTCGGCAAATCGCCGGTGCTCGTCAAGGACCAGACCGGCTTCATCGTCAATCGCCTGCTGACGCCGTACATGCTCGATGCGATGCGCTGCTTCGAGTCGGGGCTGGCCGACATCGCCGGCATCGACACCGCGATGCAGCTCGGCGCCAACCATCCGATGGGACCGCTGGCGCTGGCCGACTACATCGGCCTCGATATCGTGCTCGCGATGTCGCAGAACCTCTTCGCGACGTTCCAGCAGGACTACATGAAGCCGACGCCGCTGCTCGAGCACCTGGTGCGCGAGAAGATCCTCGGCCGCAAGACCAGGCTCGGCTTCTACGACTACTCGCACAAGCCGCCAATCGAGAACAAGGCGCTCCAGCGCTGATTCAGACGGCGAGGCGCGCGGCGAGGCGGCGCAGCGTAGTGGGGCCGATCTCCGCGGCTTCCACTGCATCGATCCAGCGTGGGGGAATCCCGTCGACGCCGAGGTGGGCGCCGGCAAGCGCCAGCGTCATCGCAGTGATCGCGCTCGCGTTGCCGCCGAGCGACAACGCCGCCACGGCGGCGTCCACGAAGCTCAGCGAGTGATCGGCGAAGCAGAACAGCGCCGTCACCACCGATCCGAGCGCCGTCTGGTTGTTGCCGAGGCGAGCGACGACGAGCGACGGCGCGACCGACTTTCCCGACAGGTCCGCGGCAACTTCCAGCTGGGAACGGTATTCGCGCACCTGCGCCTCGCCGGCGATCGTCTCGAAGAACGCGCGCGGCTCGATTCCGTCGTCCCGTTTTTCCAGTGCGACGGAAATACCGAGCGCGAAAAGAACGGCCCCTTCGACGCCGAGGGCGTGCGTGTGCGTGACACCGGCCGCTTCCTCGGCGATCCAGCGCAGCGTCGGCACGTCGTGGCCATGCAGCAGTCCGACGGCCGTACTGCGCGCGGCAGCAGCGTTGCCGTAGCAACCCCGGCCGGCGTGCGCGTCGCCGGCTTCCTGCCACGGCGAGCCCGCCTTGAGCCGCGTGAGCGCGAGCATCGTTCCCTGCCCGTAGCCGCGCCCTTCGTGAAAATGCGAAAGAAGCTTTCCCGCGAAATTCTCGCCGTCGAATTCGGCAAACTCCGCGAGCGACTCGGCCAGCGCGACCGTCATCTCGGTCGTCGAGCCGTAAGGACCCGGAACGAGCGCTTCCAGCTCGTGTCGCGAAGGGTAGCGATGCGCGACCAGGGCTGCCGATACGTTCTCGACCTGGGAGCCGAGGCTGTCACCGATCATCGCGCCGAAAAGGGCGCCTTCGACATGGGCAAGATGCGCGAGATTGGAGGCTTGGGAATGCATTGCGGAGTTTGCCGGGCACGGCGCCACAGGACGAGCGCGGCCGGCCGGCGCGGCATGATGCCAGAGAGAAGGCCCCGGCCAAACGGCTTCGCCTGCCGTCTCGACGGCTTTGCCTCCCGCCTGCATTTGCCGTAATCGCTGCGGACGTGCGCAAGCTGCTGATCACTGGAATCGCCGGCGGCCAGGGACGCCTCGTCGCGAAAATGGCGATGCGCGCGCGCCCCGGCAGCGAGCCGTGGCAGGTGGTCGGCGTGGACCGCCAGAAATGGCCGAGCGCTCCCGACGGCGTCGTCGTGCACCAGTTTGACATGCGCAAGCGTCGCTTCGAGGACGTCTTCCGTCACGAAAGGCCCGAGGCCGTCGTGCACCTGGCTTTCGTGCGCCATTTCCGCGCCGACCTGGCCACCCGCCACGAAGTCAACGTCGAAGGCACCAAGCACCTGCTCGAGCATTGCGCCGAATACGGCGTGCGCCAGCTCGTCGTCCTTTCCAGCTCCTACGTCTACGGCGCGCTGCCGACCAACGAGCGCTACATGACCGAGGAGCACCCGCTGAACGCATCGCGCAATTTTCCCGAGATGCGCGACCTCTGCGAAGTCGAGGGATTGGTGTCCGCGTTCCTGTGGCGTTATCCGGAGATCGCCACCTGCGTCATCCGGCCGGTCAGCACGCTCGGCCATTCGGTGCACAGCGCGATCGGCAGCTACATGCGCATGGCAATGGTCCCGACGATCATGGGCTTCAACCCGATGATGCAGTTCATCCATGAAGAGGACGTCGCCGAGGCGATGATGGTCGCGCTCGACCGCAAGGTGCGCGGGATCTTCAACGTCGCCGGGCCGGGCGCGGTGCCGCTCAAGCGGGCGCTGAAGGAAATGGGGCGCCAGAGGATTTCGATTCCCGATCCTTTCGCGCACCTGCTGATCCGTACGCTGTTCAACCTGAACATCTACCAGTTTCCTTCCGGCGCGATCGACTTCATCAAGTATCCCTGCACCGTCCGCGACGAGCGCTTCCGCGCGGCCACCGGCTTCAAGCCGCGACACTCGCTGGCCGAAGCGTTCGCGACGATGGCGATCTCGCCGCACTGAGCATCATGCTGGGAAGCCTCCTCGAGCTCGCATCCTCGATCACCGGCGGCATCTCCGATTCGGTTTCCGAGCTGTCGCGGCTGGTTGCCACGCTGCCCGACGAAATCGCCGGCAAAGTCGACCGCATCCCGGCCGACCTCAACGAGTACGGCTACGATCCCTGGGGCTACAGCCCGAAGGCGATGAAACGTTTCATCATTCCGAGCGCGTACCTGTACCGCTACTATTTCCGCTGCCGGACCACGGGGCTGGAGAACCTGCCGCAGGGTCGCATGCTGCTGATCGGCAATCACGCCGGACAGATGGCGTTCGACGGCGCGATGATCACGGCGGCGTGCGTCCTCGAGGCCAACCCGCCCCGCCTCGTGCGCGGCATGGGCGAGTACTGGCTCGGCACCCTGCCCTACATGAGCGTGCTGCTCGACCGCACCGGCAGCGTCGTCGGCACGCGCCAGACCTGCGTCGACATGCTTCGCCACGGCGAATGCGTGATGGCGTTTCCCGAAGGCGTTCGCGGCATGAACAAGGTCTACGCCGACGCCTACAAGCTGATGGAATTCGGTCTCGGCTTCATGCGGCTCGCGCTGGAAACCGATACGCCGATCGTGCCGGTCTCCGTCGTCGGTTCTGAGGAACAGAACCCCGGCCTTGCCGACCTGAAGGGCGTCGGCCACCTGCTCGGCATGCCGTCCTTTCCCGTGACGCTCACGTTCCCGTGGCTCGGTCCTCTCGGCATGCTTCCGCTGCCGGTGCGTTACCACATCGAATTCGGCAAGCCGATGCGCTTCGAAGGTCATGCCGAAGACGAGGACGACTCGATCCAGGCCAAGGTCGACCAGGTCAAGGCCGCGATCAGCGCGCAGCTCGCGCGCGGTCGCGCGGCCCGCAAGAGCATCTTCTTCTGAAATTTTGCGCGCGAAGGCGCCCGGCAGCAGCGTTGCTGGTGGCGGCCGTGCTCGCCGCACCCGCGGCCGCGCGCGCGCACCTCGGCAACATCAGCTACGCCGATTTCAGCGTCAGCGGCAACGAGGTGCTGCTGCAGTTCCGCTACGCCGCGCACGTGACGCCGGGATTGCCGCCGTCGCAGGCGGCGCAGCCTTCCAGGGCCGACCTGCTTGCGCTCGAGGACGGCATTCGCGCGTGGCTCGACCGCACGACGACGCTGTCGTCCGGCGGCCGCGCGTGCACCGTCGAAATCGAAAACCTTGCAGGGCCGGACCAGGACCAGAACCTCCAGGTCATCGCCGTGTGGACCTGCCAGGTCCCGAAGATCTTCGGACTGCGCATCGATTTCCGTCCTCTCGATGAAGTGATCGCCGACTGGCAAACGATCGCGACGCTTCACCTCGGCAGCGAAACGATGAGCACGGTGTTCGTGCCGGGACGCACGCGATGGGTGATCGGCGATGCGGGACCGGAAGTTTCGCCGCCGGCCGGTGCAGGCGGCAGCCCGGCAGCGGCGGGGTCCTCGCAAAATTCGCCCGCGACGAACTCGCCGGCCGCCGGTGCTGCCAGCGGCTCGGCGGGATCCAGCTTCGAGCAGTTCTTCCGCCTCGGCGTCGAGCACATCTGGACCGGTTACGACCACCTGCTGTTCCTGCTGGCCGTCCTGCTGGCCGGCGGCGGAATCCGCCGCCTTGCCGCCATCGTCACGTCGTTCACGCTCGCGCACAGCATCACGCTCGGCGTCGCGGCCACCGGACTGCTGCGCCTGCCGGTGGTGTGGGTCGAAGTGGCGATCGCGATCAGCATCGTGTTCGTCGCGGTCGAGAACATCTTCGCGCGCGGCGCCGACCGCCGTGCACTCGTCACGTTTTTCTTCGGCCTGGTGCACGGGTTCGGATTTGCCAGCGTGCTGTCGGCGGCGGCGCTGCCGGCCGCCGGAATCGTCGTGCCCCTGCTCGCGTTCAACCTCGGGGTCGAGGCCGGCCAGCTCGCCGTCGTCGTCGCGGTGGTTCCGGCGCTCGCCGTCGTGATGCGCGGGCCGCACGCGCGGCGGATCCAGGTCGTGCTGTCGCTGCTGATCGCGGCCGCCGGCGCCACGTGGGCGCTGGACCGCATCTCGGCGCTGCTTCGCTGAAGCGGGAGATCGGAAATCCCGAGATCCGCGGCCGTGGGGTCAGGCACTAGCGGAATAGTGCCTGACCCTATTCCCCTGGTGCCTGACCCTATTCCCCTGGTGCCTGACCCCATTCCTCTGGTGCCTGACCCCATTAGCTTGGCAGCCTTTTTTCTGGTCAACTCCGCGGCCATGCCTGCCCCGGCGCCCGTGGATCTTTCCAGCGTTCGCGCCGCCGTTTTCGATTACGGCGGCGTGCTGATCGACGGAGGCCCGCGCGAAGTCGTCGCGTTCGGCGACCGGGTGGGTCTGCACGAAGACGTGTGGAAACCGCTGCGCCGGCGCTTCTTCGGCAATGACGGCATCTGGGCCGACCTCGAGCGCGGCGAGGTCGCGTTCAGCGACTTCACCGCCGCGTTGATGCTTGCGGTGACGGAGGCCGGCGGCACGATCACCGCCGACCAGGCCGCCTCGTTCATGGGAAGCTCCGATCCGATGGGTCACCGCGCGCGGCTGCGACCTGCAATGCTCGATGCCGTACGCCGCCTTCGCACGCTGATCCCGACTGCGCTGCTGACCAACAACGTGCGCGAATGGCGCGAGGGTTGGGAGGCCGTGCTCGAGCCGCGCGCACTGTTCGATCTCGTGATCGACTCGAGCGAGGTCGGCGCGCGCAAACCCGAAACGCGCATCTACGAGATCACCCGCGAAAAACTCGGAGTCGCCCACGACGAAATCTTCTTCCTCGACGACATCGGCCAGAATCTGAAGGCCGCGCGCGTGCTCGGATGGCAGACGGTGCTGTTCACCGAGACCGACGACGCGCTGGCGACGCTCGAAGCGCTGATCGCTGCGCAGCAGCGCCGCCTCGGCAGCGAGGCCGCGCCGCGCCTTCGCGAAACATCGGACAGCGCCGCGTAACGCGGGCCGGCCGCGAAGAAATCGAACCGCCGTGCGCAAGCTCGCGAGCCAGGTCCGCACCACGTCGCCCGAGTTCCTCGAGAACAAGGCGCGCATGCAGGCATTGTCGGCCGACCTGAAACAGCGCCTGGAGGTCGCGCGCCGCGGAGGATCGCAATCGGCCCGCGACCTTCATACCAGCCGCGGCAAGCTGCTCCCGCGCGAGCGCGTCGAAAGGCTGCTCGACCCCGGCTCTCCGTTTCTCGAATTGTCTCCACTGGCCGCCGGCGGTCTCTATGACGGCCAGGCGCCCGGCGCCGGAATCGTCACCGGCATCGGCAGCATCCACGGACGCCAGTGCGTCATCGTCGCCAACGACGCGACCGTCAAGGGCGGCACGTACTTTCCGATGACGGTCAAGAAGCACGTGCGCGCCCAGGAGATCGCGCTCGAAAACCGCCTGCCGTGCGTGTACCTCGTCGATTCCGGCGGCGCATTCCTGCCGATGCAGGACGACGTCTTCCCCGACCGCGACCACTTCGGTCGCATCTTCTACAACCAGGCGAACATGTCGGCGCTCGGCATTCCGCAGGTCGCCGTCGTGATGGGCTCGTGCACGGCCGGCGGCGCGTACGTACCGGCGATGTCGGACGAAACGATCATCGTGCGCGAGCAGGGAACCATTTTCCTCGCCGGACCGCCGCTGGTCAAAGCCGCGACCGGCGAAGAAGTGACTGCCGAAGATCTCGGCGGCGGCGCGCTGCACACCGGCACTTCCGGCGTTTCCGATCACCTCGCCAGAGACGATGCCGACGCCATCCGCATTGCCCGCGAGATCTTCGAGAGCCTGCCGAAATCCCGTCCCTGCCCGCTGGAGACCACGACGCCCGAGGAGCCGGCCTACGATCCGGCCGAGATCTACGGCATCGTCAACCCCGAAAATCGCCGGCCTTACGACGTGCGCGAAGTGATCGCGCGCATCGTCGACGGCAGCCGCTTCCACGAATTCAAGGCACGCTACGGCACGACCGTCGTCTGCGGATTCGCGCGCCTGCACGGCTACCCGGTCGGCATCGTCGCGAACAACGGCGTGCTGTTCTCGGAGTCGGCGCTGAAGGCGACGCACTTCATCGAGATGTGCTCGCAGCGCCGCATCCCGCTGGTGTTCCTGCAGAACATTACCGGCTTCATCGTCGGCCGCGAGTACGAAGCGCGAGGCATCGCCAAGGACGGAGCCAAGATGGTGACCGCCGTCGCGACGACGAAGGTCCCCAAGTTCACCGTGCTGATCGGCGCCTCCAACGGCGCCGGCAACTACGGCATGTGCGGACGCGCCTACAGTCCGCGCCTGCTGCTGATGTGGCCGAACTCGCGCATTTCGGTGATGGGCGGCGAACAGGCGGCCTCGGTGCTGCTGCAGGTCAAGCTTGCGCAGTACGAAAAGGAAGGCCGCGTGATGAGCGAAGCCGAGCAGGCCGAGTTCAAGCGCCCCGTGCTCGAAAAATACGATCGCGAGGGAAGCCCGTACTACAGCACGGCACGCATCTGGGACGACGGCGTGATCGATCCGCTGGACACTCGCGCGAGCCTGGCACTGGGTCTTGCCGCGTCGTTCAACCGTGAGGTCGAGGAAACCTCGTTCGGAATTTTCCGGATGTGAGCCAGAGGCGCGCGATGACCAGACCGATCCGTAAACTCCTCGTCGCCAACCGCTCGGAGATCGCGTGCCGCATCGCGCAGACCGCGCGCGAGGCCGGCATCGCGACGGTAGCCGTCTATTCGGAACCGGACACCGACGGCGAACACGTGCGCGCCTGCGACGAGGCCGTCGCGCTCGGCGGCCGCACGTCGGCCGAGAGCTATCTCGACCAGGACAAGATCCTCGCGGCTGCTCGCACGAGCGGTGCCGATGCGATCCATCCGGGCTACGGGTTCCTCGCGGAAAATTCCGGGTTTGCCCGCCGCGCCGAGCAGGCCGGCCTCGTCTTCGTCGGGCCGACGCCCGAGGCGATCGAGGCCATGGGCGACAAGATCCGCGCGCGCGAGGCCGCGCAAAAAGCCGGCGTTCCGGTGCTGCCGTCGGCGCCGGTCACTGGCGACGCCGCAAAGGACCGCGCGGCGGCCGAAAAGCTCGGGTTCCCGGTGCTCGTCAAGGCGGCGGCCGGGGGAGGCGGGCGCGGCATGCGCCGGGTGGACGATTCGGCGTCGCTCGTCGATGCGATCCGTTCGGCCGAGCGCGAAGCCGGCTCGGCATTCGGCGATGCGCGCGTCTACATCGAAAAGTTCGTCGTCGGGCCCCGCCACATCGAGATCCAGGTATTCGGCGACAGCCACGGCCGCGTGCTTCATCTCGGCGAGCGCGAATGCTCGGTGCAGCGGCGCCACCAGAAAATCATCGAAGAGGCACCTTCGCCTGTCGTCGACGCGGCGCTGCGCGAAAAGATGGGATCAGCCGCAGCGGGGCTGGCAGCGTCGATCGGCTATCGCGGCGCAGGCACCGTCGAGTTCGTGACCGCTCCCGACGGCAGATTCTACTTCCTCGAGGTCAATACCCGCCTGCAGGTCGAGCACGCGGTGACCGAAGCCCTTACCAGCACCGATCTCGTGCGCTGGCAGCTCGAGATCGCGGCGGGCGGACGGCTTCCCGAGCGTGCGCCGTCGCCGCGCGGCCACGCGATCGAATGCCGCGTTTGCGCCGAAGATCCCGCCAACGGTTTCCTGCCTTCACTCGGCCTCGTGCGCCGGGTCGAGCATCCGCGCGGAGTCGGCGTTCGCGTGGACACTGCGCTGAGGGACGGATGGCGCGTGCCGGTCGAGTACGACTCGATGCTGGCCAAGGTCATCACGTGGGCACCCGACCGCACCCAGGCCACACGGCGCATGATCGAGGCGCTCGAAGGCTTTCCGATCGTCGGATTCACGACCAACGTCGCGTTTCTCATCGAGCTGCTGCGCAGCGAGCGCTTCGCGCAGGCGCAGTTCTTCACGACGACCATCGACGGCGAGTACCGCGACTGGAAACCGGACGATGCCGCGAGTTTCGACGCGGTCGCCGCCGCCGTTGCATTGCTCGTGCGATCCGGGGCGACGCGAAGCAGCGCCGCAACAACCGCGGACGGGGCAGCGTCGATCCCGAGCCCGTGGGAAACGCTCGGCGCCTGGCGCGTCGGCGGAGGATCCTGAGATGGAGCTGCGTTTTCGCGCCGGCACCCGCAACGTCGCCATGACAGTGGCTGCGCGCGACGGGAAGAACATCGTCAGCATCGACGGCAGGGACGTCGTCGTCGACGACGTGCGCATCGACGAGCGCTCGGTCACGCTGTCGATTGCCGGACGCCGCCACCGCGTGCTGTTCGCCAGCGAGCGCGGCCACGTCTTCGCCGCCGAAGGCGGCCACGCGTGGGAATTCGTGCCTGGCGAAGAGGCGGCCTCCGAACAGGCCGGCGCCGGAGCGTTCGAACCGCTCGTCAGCTCCCCGATGCCCGGCAAGGTGCTGCAGGTGCTGGTCGCCGCGGGAGACATCGTCGAGGCCGACGGCGCGCTGCTGCTTCTCGAAGCGATGAAAATGGAAATGACGGTGCGCGCGACGCATCGCTGCTGCGTCGCTTCGATCCGAGTCGAGGCCGGCGCGATGGTCGGTCCCGGCGACACGCTCGTCGAGCTCGAAGAGGCGCCGACCGACGAAGCCGCGTCCTGAGATGGCCGAGGACTTCCCGCCTCCGGCTTCGCTGCAGGCCTTCGCAAAGGCCGCCGAAACGCTCAGTTTCAAGGAGGCGGCCGAAGCGCTGCACGTCTCGCCGTCGGCGCTGACGAGGCGGATCCAGGCACTCGAAGAACAGGTGGGCGCGGCGCTGTTTCGCCGCCTCCATTCCGGTCTGGAGCTGACGCCCGAAGGCGTGCGCTATCTCGAGAGCGTGCGGCGCGTGCTCGCGGAGCTGCGCCGCGCGCAGGCTTCGGTTCTTCCGCCGGTTTCGAATCCGCTTCGCATCAGCGCCCTGGAATCGTTCACCGAGAGCTGGCTGGTCCCGCATCTGCCGGAGTTCGAGAAACTGCATCCGCAGATCTCGCTCGAAGTGGCGGCCACGCTGCGCTACGCGGATTTCGACCGCGATCCGGTCGACGTCGCGATCCGTTTTGGTACCGGTCCCTGGGACGGCCTTCACAGCGAGCCGCTGGTCGATCTCGAGGTTCTTCCCGTCTGCAGTCCCGTGCTGCTTCACGGAGACCATCCTCTTGCCTCGCCTGCAGATCTGGCGGCCCACACGCTGATCCGCGTCAGCCAGGTTCCCGAGTCGTGGCCGGAGTGGCTGCGCGCGGCCGGCGTCGAGGATCTCGTGCCGAAGCGCTACGTCACGTACGATCATCTGTCGATCGCACTTGCCGCGGCGGAATCGGCGCAGGGCGTGGCGCTGTGCGCGCGCTTCCTTTGCGCGGCGCGGCTTGCGAGCGGGCGGCTTTGCATCCCGTTCGACACGGCGCTGGTGTCGCGCTCGACGTACCATCTGGTGTGCCGGCCTGAGGGGCTGGACGATCCGCGCATCGTTGCGTTGAGGGACTGGCTGGTCGATTCGCTGGCGTGAGGGCGCCATTGCGTAACCCCGCCCGATCGCACCGGCCGCTTGCGCGGGGCGCAACGACGGTTGCCGAAATCCCGTTTGCGGCGCCGGCCGCCGCGGCGGTACGACAACGGCATGAGACAACTCACCTGTACCGAACCCGGAGCCGTGGCGTGGAAGGACGTCGACGAACCGTCATTGCCGTCACCTGCGGGGGCGCTGGTGCGGCCGCTGGCGGTCGCACGCTGCGACATTGACCTGTTCCTGGCGTCCGGCTTGATCCCGTCGCGCGGGCCTTTCGCGCTCGGCCATGAGTGCGTCGGCGAGATCGTCGCGCTCGGCAGCGACGTGCACGGGCTTTCCATCGGGCAGCGCGCCGTCGTCGCGTTTCAGCTCAGTTGCGGGGCCTGCCCGACGTGCCGCCGGGGAGGCAGCGCGAACTGCGACCAGTACCCGGTGCTGTCCGACTACGGGATGCAGCCGCTGTCCGGCGTCGAATACGGCGGCATGTTGTGCGATCTCGTCAGCGTTCCGTATGCCGAGGCGATGCTGTGCCCGGTGGATTCGGCGCTGGACCCCGTCGCGATGGCGAGCGTTTCCGACAACGTCCTCGACGGATACCGGGCCGTTGCTCCTCACCTGGCCGAAGCGCCGGGAAGCGAGGTGCTGATCGTCTGCCATGGCCTGAAGAGTGTTCCGCTGTACGCGGCGCAGGCAGCGCTGGCACTTGGTGCGTCGCGCGTGGACTACGCGAGCGACGATCGCGAGGCGCTCGAGCTTGCCGAGCGCCTCGGCGCCCGACCCGTGCTGACCGATTTCTCGAAAAGGATCGGCCGCTATCCCATCGTCGTCGATTCGGGCCTGACGCCGAACGGACTGCACTGCGCGATCGCGTCGACGCGCGCGGAGGGCATCTGCCACAGCACGAGCTTCTATGCCGGAGGGAGCATCCCGATGCCGCTCGGCAAGATGTACACGCTCGGCATCCGCTTCTTCATCGGCCGCGCGCACGCGGCCTCCTTGCTTCCCGAGGTGATGCCGCTGATCGCCTCCGGGGCGCTCCGGCCCGGCGAGGTCACGACCCGAGTGGCCGCTTGGGACGAAGCGCCGGCAGCGTGGCTGGAGCCGGCCATCAAGCTCGTCATCTCCCGCAACTGAGGGGGTTGGGGTCAGGCACCATTCTTCTGGTGCCTGACCCCATTCCTGTGGTGCCTGACCCCATAACGACTATGGAATAGGGGCTGGGGTGCATTGGCAGGCGCCGTTGTTGCTTTGGCAGAGCGAGCCTGTCGAGCAGGTGCCGACGCAGCCCGGGGCTGTCGACTGGGCGCAGGTCGGCAGCGGCAGCGTGGCGCAGCCGCACGAGTTGTTGTTGTCGATGCAGACCTGGCCCTCGTCGCACAGGCCGGCGCAGGTCGGTGCAATCGCCGCGCCGCACGGGGGCGCGCCCGGAGCGCCGCATTCGCAGGTCGAGCCGATGCTCTGGCACAGCTCGCCGGTCGGACACAGGCCGCCGCAGACCGGCGCGGAAGCCTCGCTGCACTGGGGGAGCGTCGCGATCTGGCACTGGCAGGTGCCGTTGTTGTTCATGCAGACGTCGGTTCCCGAACACGCGCCGCCGCAGACAGGCGCAGTGGCGCTGTCGCAGCTCGGCAGCGGCAGGCCGGTGCAGCTGCAGGTGGTTCCGCTGACGTTGCAGGTCTCGCCGGTCGGACAGACGCCTCCGCAGACCGGTGCCGTCGCATCCGCGCACATGGGCAGCGGCAGCAGCGTCGTCGACGTCGTGTCGGTTCCGCCGGGACAGTTGGCGCCGGACGGGAAGTCGTACGGAACGCTCATGTCGCTCTTGCAGCGGATGTCCTGGTCGAACGTCAGCAGCAGCGCACCGGGGCCGGGCAGGCCGGATGCAAGGTTGATCGCGGGGTTCGAAGTCGGCGCGACACAGAACGACGACACGGTGACCGGATTGTAGATGTCGGCGGTGCCGGTGTTCGTGATCGGGTCGGGGAAACACTTGCGCACCCCGAGGATCGTGCAGTGGCCGGCGCTGCTCGTCGTGCAGTCGGTGTCGCTGGTGCACGGAACGTAGCCGCTCCCGTCCGGCTTCACCTTGCCGTCGCAGTACATGTCGACCGGCCCCTGCGTGCACAGCCCGTCGGCGCCGCACTCGAAGTTCGTGCACTGGTTCTCGATGACACCCGCGCCGCCCGAGGCCGTGCAGGTGCCGGCGCCGACGTCGCTGCACTCGGAATTGTTCGAGCAGCTCAGCAGGCTGTTGCCGGTGCACGTGCGGCACGGGCACAGCGCGCCGGTCGGCGTGTCGCACGGCAGCTCGGCCTTCAGCGTGGAGGTGCCCGACGTCAGGTTCACGTCGATGATCAGGCCCGTGCCGCTGATGTTGGACGCCGACGGCGGCAGGCAGTCGTTGCTGATCGGGCCGAACGTGGGATCGATGCCGTTGACGTCGCACTTGGTGCCGATGCCGTTGCTGCAGGTTCCGTCGTAGACGCCGTCGTTCGGGGTCTTGTCACCGTCGCAGGTCGGACACGGGGCGCTGGTGCCGAGCCCGAGGTAGACGACGGCAGCAAGGTTGATCGAGTCGTGCCATTCGCCGGTCCTCAGGTCCATCGTGCCGCCCTCGTCGTTGCGCAGGCGCAGCGCGACGCACGCGGGGTTTCCACCGGCGGAGATCGGCAGCGGTGCGCCGAAGAAGCAGCGGCAGGTGGGATCCACCGAGCCGCAGCTGGCCGGATCCGAGCCGTTGATCACGTTGCAGGTCGTCTGCGAGTTGGACGTGCAGTGGCAACCGGTGACCGCACCTGTCGCGTCGTCGGTGTGCAGCTTGACGGTGCAGTTTTCGCAGTTGTCGTCGCAGTTGACGTCGAGGATGTCGCCGGCGTGGTCGGGAACGTCGATCACGTGGGCGAGTCCCGACCATCCCGCGTTGAGCTCGGTTACCGAGTGCCTCTCGGTCGAGTAGTGCGACAGGATCGAGCGCTTGATCACCGCGGGCGCGCAGCGGCCGGTGGCACTGGACACGCAGTGGCACGAGCCTCCCGATGTCGCGCACGTGGTCCCGGTCGGGCAGGTGCCGTCACACTGGGGAGCGGACTGGCCGCAGGTTCCTCCACCACCGCCGCCAGGCAGCGTGGTGGTCGTCGTGCTCGTCGTTCCCGCAACGCCGTAGGCGTCACGGATGAGCGCGCCCGCATCGTCGTCCGTGGACGAGGTCGCGCACGCGAGAAGGCCGTTGGTGTCGCTCGAGCAGGCCTGCAGCTTGGCGAGCACGTCGGATGAGAACTGGCACGACGGAGTCACCTTGGCGACGAAGCGCTGCTCGGCTTCGAGGATGCGCCCGCGCGGATCGGCGCCGTCGCAGTCGTACGACGACGTGCCGCTTCCCTGCACGTCCTTCTGGTTCTGGCACGAGCGGCGCTCGGTCATGATCGTCTGCAGGATGCGGCCGGTGCCCTTGGCCAGGCGGCCCTGGCACTTGCGCAGCGGCTTGAGAAGCCGCTCGTCGGGATTGCCCTGGGCGCTGTGGCCAAGCGCGCCGACCTCGGCGTCCCCGAGAGCGAACATGCAGTCGGCAACTTCGCCGAAATCGTCGATGTTCGCCGTTGCGCCGCCGTCGTCGGCGGCCTGGGCGGGAGCAGGGCACGCGGTATAGTCGGACGACAGCAGCGACTCCGAGCCGCTGCACGCCGAAACCACCGCGCTCTTCTGCTGGGTACGCGTGAGCGCCAGCCGGCCGTCCGCGTCGGCCTGGGAGACATCGCCGCAGTCGACGGACAGCGGCACGCTGCCGGTGCTGCGGTGCTGGTTGCACGTCGCAACGACCTTGGCCGCGGCCCGCGCGTACTGGGTCGAAGCTTCGGCGATCGCGTTGCGGCACGCCGATTCGGGTGCCGAGTAGGTCGTCGCCCATGACGGCTGCAACGACAGCAGGACGAAAGCGAAAACGGGCGCTGTCTGAATCCTCATCGTGGTCCCTCCCGCGCTGGTCGCCTGGCAACCCGCAGCCACGTGGGACGCGGCATCGAATGCAGGTTCGGCGACGAGCCGATGACGCTGAGGACTAGCGGTACACTATTTACATACTTCTCAGCAAGGGGACTTACAAAAATCTCAGTAGGGGGGACGGCCGGCGGGTCCCACTCAGCTTGGGCCGCGGGGACGCTCCCGATTACCCCATCAGTGGTTGAAATGAGCGGAAAAACTGGGAAAAAGGAGGGCTTCCAGCCCTTTTCCCTCGGAGCATTCGTGGCGGCGGACACAAAACCCCTGGTTTCGGTGGTGATCCCGGTCTTCAACGGCGAAGCGACCATCCGCCGGGGCATCGAGTCGATCTTCGGCCAGACCTGGCCCGACATCGAGATCGTCGTCGTCGACGACTGCTCCAGGGACTCGACGCGCCAGATCCTCGAGTCGTTCGGAGACCGCATCCACGCGATCTTCCACGAGAAGAACCGTGGCACCGCCGGCGCCTACAACACCGGCAGCGCGGCCGCCCGCGGCCGTTTCCTGCTGCTGATGGCCAGCGACTGCTACCTGAGCCAGGCCGACTACATCGAGCGCGGCATGCAGCACTTCGCCGATCCGACGGTTGCCGGAGTGATCGGCCAGGGCGTCTTCGACAATCCCGACCGCCTCGACACGATCCAGCGCATCTTCACGCTGGTCAACGTGCTCGACGTCGTCGAAGTGCACAATGAGGACGTCTACGAAGTCTCGTTCATCGAGACGCGCTGCGATCTCGTGCGCAAGGAAGCTCTCGAGCGCATCGGTTTCTGGTTCGAGGGCCTCTACAACTCCACCGAAGACCAGGACATCTCCGCGCACATGCGCGAGTGCGGCTACCGCCTGCTGCAAGACAAGAAGATGAAGTTCTCGCTGGATTTCGGCCAGACCGAGGACAACCTCTACAAAATCTTCAAGAAGCAGTACAAGTACGCGCACGGCCAGGGCTACATTTTCCTGCGCTACGGGCTCGGCCACCACGTGATGACCGGAGACCAGCACAATCGCCGCATCCGCATCCGCCATCGTCTCATCCAGATCGCGATGGCGCCGCTCGTGCCGCTGCTGCTCGTATTGTCGCTGGTCAGCCAGGTGGCCGGACTGCTGCTCGCTGCGATCGTCGTCGCTCGCGGCGTGCATTACTGGAGATCGGCGGGCGGCCTGCTTTCCGGAACGAATCGCCTGACGGGTGCCCTCGTCGGCATCGGCTGCGACGTCACTTACGGCACGAGTTTTCTCACCGCGCTCGTCTACTGGGCGATCAAGGACCCTGCCATCGTCCGCTTCGGCGGCCCTGCCCGCGCCTGAGCCGGCAAATTCGCGCCAGCTTGCGCGTTTCGTCGTCGGGTTTTTGCGCATCCGCCGCTGCGTGCGGGAAATCCCTGCCGTTTCCGGATTTCGCGCGGGCGACCTGTACCCGGACCGGGTTTGCGCTACCCTTTGCGCTTAACGGAGGTCACTCGCTCATGGCCACGAACAATCCTCTCCCCATGCGTTCCAGCAACCCGGTCCTGTCGGCCGACACGTTCGGGCGCCGCCAGGCGGCCGGCGCCGCGATGACGATCGAAGGCACGGTCAACAAGACCGCGGCCAGCCTGCTCATTCTCCTCGTGACAGCGCTGTGGACGTGGAGCCTCGGCTCGGCCGATCCGCTGACGGGTCACGCCGATCCTGCGGCCGCCATGCCGTGGATGATGGTCGGCATGGTAGGCGGCTTCATCGTCGCGATGGTGACGACGTTCAAGCGCGAGTGGTCTCCGGTGACTGCGCCGGCGTACGCCGCGCTGGAAGGGCTGGCCCTCGGCGGCATCTCGGTGGCGATGAACGCGCGCTATCCGGGATTGGTCGGCCAGGCTGTATTCCTCACCTTCGGCACCCTCGGTGCCCTGCTCGTCGCGTACCGCTCCGGCTGGATCCAGGTGACCGATCGCTTTCGCCTCGGGATTTTCGCCGCGACCGGCGGCATCGCGCTGTTCTACCTGGTCGGCTTCATCCTGAGCTTCTTCGGCACCGGAATCCCGCTGATCCACGGCAGCGGGCCGGTCGGGATCGCCTTCAGCGTATTCGTCGTCGGAATCGCCGCTCTCAACCTCGTGCTCGACTTCGACTTCATCGAGCAGGGCACCCGCGCGGGCGCTCCGAAGTACATGGAGTGGTACGCGGCATTCGGGCTGATGGTCACTCTCGTGTGGCTGTACATCGAGATTCTGCGGCTGCTCTCGAAGCTGCAGGAGCGGCGCTGACGCGTCTTCCTTCGATCCCTCCTTCTTTGCGCGCAGCAGCGTGAGCATGGCTAGCGGCATCGCCGTCGGGCAGCGCTACGTCAGCGACGCCGAGCCCGAGCTGGGCCTCGGACTCGTCATCGGCGTCGACGGCCGCATGGTCGAGCTGGCTTTCGCGGCGGCCGACGAAGTGCGACGCTACGTCGTCGGCTCCTCGCCGCTTCGCAGGGTGCGCTTTTCAGTCGGCGACGTGCTCGTGGACGAAGCGGGGCTTGCGCACCCGGTCGATGGCGTCGAAGAGCGAGACGAATTGCTCTTCTACCGGTCGGGCGAGGTCGAGCTGCCCGAGACGCGCGTGGCTGCGCGCACGGACGTCAGCGGCCCTCGCGAGCGGCTCCTGTCCGGAAGAGTCGATGCGCCGGCAGCCTTCGACTTGCGCGTGGAGACGCTCGAACGACTGCACGCCATCCGTGCCTCCCCGGTGCGCGGATTTGCCGGCCCCCGTATCGAGCTTCTGCCTCACCAGTTTTCCGTCGCCGGTGACGTCAGCGCGCGGCTTCTTCCCCGCGTCCTGCTGGCCGACGAGACCGGCCTCGGAAAGACGATCGAAGCGGGTCTGATCATCAGTCGCCTGATCCTTACCGGTCGCGCGGCAAGAGTGCTCGTCATCGTGCCGGACGCGCTCGTCAACCAGTGGCTCGTCGAGCTGAGGCGCCGCTTCCAGCTGCGATTCGCCGTGTTCGACGCCGAGCGATGCGACGCGATCGAAGAAAGCGAGCCGGGTACCAATCCGTTCGTGCAGGACCAGTTCGTGCTCGCAGGGCTGTCGCTTTTTTCCGGAAACGAGGAGCGCAGCAGCCAGGCCGCCGACGCACGCTGGGACGTCGTCGTCGTCGACGAGGCCCATCACCTGCAGTGGTCGCGACAATCCGGACCCGGTGCGGGCTATGCAGCCGTCGAGCGCATCGCGCAGGGAAGCGAAGGCCTGCTGCTGCTGACGGCTACGCCCGAGCAGCTCGGCGCCGAAGGACACTTCGCGAGACTGCGGCTGCTCGATCCGGACCGCTACGGCGATTTCGAGCAGTGGCGCGAAGAAGCCGAAGGCTGGCGCGACGCGGCCCGCATCGCCGGCGAGCTCTCCGCGCAAGGGCCGCCATCGGCCGGTACTGCCGCCGATCTCGCTGGAATTCTCGGTCGTGACCTCGACGAAATTCGCACCGCCGCGCTGACGGAGCAGGGGCGCTGCCGCCTTCTGTCCGAGCTCATCGACCGTCACGGTCCCGGTCGCGTGATGTTTCGCAACACACGAGCCGCGGTGGCCGGATTTCCGCGCCGCAGTGTGCATCGCCACCAGCTCCAGGCACCGGCCGATGCGCTGCAGCGCGATGCCCTGCTGGCAAGGCTCGCAAGTGAGCTCTCGGCCGACGTCCCGGATCCGCGATCACGCCCGGAAGTTTCTTTCGATTTCAACGCCGATCCCCGCATCGCTTGGCTCGTCGGTCTTCTCGGCGCCGACGGTCCGGCCAAGGTGCTCGTGCTCTGCAGCAGCGCAGCCAAGGTCGAAGCGCTCGAAGCGGCGATCGCTGCGCGCATCCGCATCGCCACGGCGCAGTTCCACGAAGGCCTGACGCTGCTGCAGCGCGACCGCGGCGCCGCGTGGTTTGCCGAGCCCGACGGCGCGAGGCTGATGATCTGCTCGGAGCTCGGCAGCGAAGGACGCAACTTCCAGCACGCCCAGCACCTCGTGTTGTTCGATCTTCCGCTCGATCCGGACGTGCTCGAACAGAGAATCGGACGCCTCGACCGCATTGGCCAGCGCGGCACCGTCGAGATCCACGTGCCGTGGGTGGCCGGCAGCGGCCAGCAAGTCCTCGTGCGCTGGCTCGACGAGGGAATCGACGCGCTGCGGCGCCCGACTCTCGCCGCACGGCCGCTGCTGGAGCGATTCGGCAACCGCGTGCGCGAGCTTGCGACGAGTCCCATCGCGGCCGATTGCACCGAACAACTCGATCGCCTCGTCGCAGATACCGCCGAGGCCGCAAAAGAGCTGGCCGAGCACGTCGAGAAGGGCCGCGACCGGCTGCTCGAAATGGCTTCGCTTCGCCGCGAAATCGCCGATCCGCTGATTGCCGCCGTTCGCGCGCTCGACGAAGACGAAGCTCTCGAGGATTTCTTCCTGCGCATCCTCGAGCATTTCCACGTGCCGGCCGAAGAAGCGTGGCCGCGCTGCTACCTTCTCAATCCGGACGGAACGCGAAGCCCCGATTTTCCCAGCCTCGAATCCAGCCAGACGATGCTTTCGTTCGACCGCCACACGGCACTGGTGCGCGAGGACCTCGCGTTCGCGACTGCCGATCATCCGCTTCTCTGCGATGCGATGGAGTTCCTGGTCGCCTCTCCCGGCGGCAATGCTTCGTTCGCGTTGCTCGAGGACGCCCAGCCGGCACGCCTTTGGCTCGAAGCGCTGTTCGTCGTCGAGCCGGTGGCTCCGGCCAGGCTGCATTGCGATCGATTCCTCGCGCCGGTGCCGGTGCGCATCGTGCTCGACCAGCACCTGCGCGAAGCGGTCGCGACCGACGATCCGTCGCAGTTCGACCTCGTCAGTGGCCGCGGCCAGTGGGTCGCGACGAACCAGGCGACGCTCGCTCCGCTGCTCGCGAAAATGTCTGTGCGCTGCAAAGAGCTCGCCGAGGAGCGCGCGGCGCTGCTTCGCCGCGACGCGAGGGCCGCTGCCTCGGCACAGCTCGGCGCCGAGCTCGAACGCCTGGCGAGCCTGGCTGCCGTCAATGCCGCCGTGCGTCCCGAAGAAGCCGATGCGCTCAGGGCGCAGCGCGAAGAGCTGGACGCCGCGCTCGCGGGCGCGCGCCTTCGCGCCGATTCGCTGCGTCTGGTCTGGCAGGGGCCGGTTTCCGGCGGCGATCCGAAGTTTCGCGCCTGACGGCCGCCGTCTCCGCAGCCGGTACGCCGTCACTCCACCTCACGAGTTTTCCCATCCGTGAATCGGAAAGCGGGGGGCGATTCCTACATCTGGGAATCAGGCTCCCGGATTTGCTGCACAAAATCAGCGGCGAACTTCTTGCAGTTGACCTGCAAAGCCCGAGGGGCGGACCGCGCGCAGACCTGCGCGCGGATGTGAGCACCTGCACCCCGCCGAAATCCTGCGCTGATCAACCCGAGGAAACAGATCCATGAGCCGATTTCGTTCGATCCCTTCGATCGTGGCAGCCTTTGCCGTCGTGCTGGCCGCCGCGTTGCCCGCGAGCGCCCAGCAGATCTACGGAACGCCCGGTTCACCGGCTTCCAGGATTGTCATCGACGGAAAAGAACTGCCGGCGCCGCCGCAGAAGTTCGATGGCGTGATCCGCGACAATGCCAAGGACTCGAAACCTTTCTGGCCGGCCACCGTCGTCCCGCCGCAAGGCGCACCCAACGTGCTGCTGATCATGACCGATGATGTCGGCTACGGCGCGCCGAGCACCTTCGGTGGCGTGATTCCGACACCGGCGCTCGACCGCGTCGCGAAAATGGGGCTTCGCTTCACCGACTTCCACTCGACGGCGCTCTGTTCGCCGACGCGGGCCGCACTGATCACCGGGCGCAACCATCATTCGGTGGGCTTCGGGCAGATCTCCGAAATGTCCACCGGCTATCCCGGTTATGACAGCATCATCGACGAGAAGAGCACGACGATCGGTCGCATCCTGAAAGAACACGGCTACGCGACGTCGTGGTTCGGAAAGGACCACAACGTTCCGGCGTTCGAAGCAACCCAGGCCGGCCCGTT